>JBDKLQ010000045.1:0-5635 GCA_039795555.1 Actinomycetota bacterium | reverse complement strand
TCTTCGTATCGTTATTTGATGCGTGAATCAGTGGCCTACGTGGCCTACTTATACTTAGAAAAACGTGGAATTCATGTCAGCGATCACCTTGAAAATTCCGCTTTGAACTCAATTTCGTTAGGGTGAATCTTGTGGGATATAAATCTTCAGACTTAGAGCGATTTGTTCCCGAGCCAGCAAAACGTTCTGGCCGCACGGAATTTATGCGCGATCGCGCACGATTAATACACTCGGCGGCACTTCGTAGATTGGCTGCTAAAACTCAAGTTGCAGTTCCTTGGGAAAATGATTTTCAACGAACTCGCTTATCTCATTCACTAGAATGCGCCCAAATTGGTCGCGAATTTGGCGCTTCACTTGGCGCCGATCCAGATTTAATTGATACCGCTTGTTTAGCTCACGATTTGGGGCATCCACCTTTTGGTCACAACGGTGAAATGGCGCTTGCTGAAATTGCTAAAGATATTGGCGGCTTTGAAGGAAACGCCCAAACATTTCGAATCTTGACTCGAATCGAAGCAAAAACCTATGTCAATGATCGCTCTGTGGGCTTAAATTTAACCCGCGCATCGCTAGATGCCTGCAGTAAATACCCATGGGATCAAACTAAAAATTCTAAAAAATTTGGCGTTTACGAAGACGACAAAGAAATTTTCAATTGGATGCGAATGGGAGCCCCGGAAGGAAAACGAACTTTTGAAGCCCAAATCATGGATTGGTCAGACGATGTTTCATATTCAGTTCATGATTTTGAAGATGCAATTGTTGCGAATCAAATTTCGATTGCAGAATTGGAGCGAGATTTAGATGACATCTATTTCAATTTAACAAAAAATTTCATGTCTAATTTAACTCAAATAGATGTTCTTGAAGCGCTTAAACGCCTGCAATCGCTTTCGTGCTGGCCAACAGAATTTGGTGGCCAACACCGAGATTTAGCCAAATTAAAGGATTCGACTAGCCAACTTATTGGTCGATTTATCACCGAAGCTGAAAATGCTACTCGCGTTAAACACGGTAATGGGCAATTAACAAGATTTGATGCAGATTTAGAAATTCCTAACGAACAATTAATTGAAGTTTCATTGTTAAAGGCAATTTCTAGCTTCTACTTAATTGAATCACCATCAGCAGCTCCAAAATATTTGAAACAGCGTGAAGTAATTAGAGAACTAGTCGAGGCTATTTATCAGGCAGCGCCAGATGTATTGGATCCAATTTATTTGGATGATTGGGCTAAAGCCAATAGTGAAAACGAGAAATTGCGCGTGGTGATTGACCAAGTTGCCAGTCTGACCGATCCTGCGGCCTATGCTCTACATTCAAGGTTGGTAAATACATGAGTGGTCGCATAAAAGATGAAGATGTCGCTTACATTCGCGACCATGCACCAATTGATGAAGTTGTCTCAGATTATGTTCAATTGAAGAGCGCTGGCGGCGGACAGAAAAAAGGTTTATGCCCGTTTCATGATGAAAAATCACCTTCATTTCATGTCACGCCGAGTAAAGGTTATTACCACTGCTTTGGCTGCCAGACTGGCGGCGACGTAATTAACTTTGTCATGAAAATGGAGCACACAAGCTTTGTCGAAACGGTAGAGCGATTGGCTGATCGAATTGGATATCAACTTCGCTATGACGAGAGTGGAAAACCATCGCAAAATCCCGGGATTCGCTCGAGATTGATTGCTGCCAACTTTGCTGCTGCCAAATTTTTTGAACAAAAATTAGCAAGTGAACCTAGTGCGCAAATCGGTCGCGATTTTCTGATCAAGCGCGGGTTCGATCAAGCCTCATGTGCAAAATTTGGTGTCGGTTACGCACCTGATGATTGGGATCAACTAACAAAACATTTAAGAAGTGAAGGATTTACTGGGGAAGAGTTGGAACTTGCGGGATTAAGCAAAGAAGGCCAGCGCGGAATGATTGATCGTTTTCGTCACCGACTAACTTGGCCAATTCGAGATATTTCAGGCGACATTGTTGGCTTCGGCGCACGAAAACTTGCCACTGATGATGTCGATCAAGGTCCTAAGTATTTAAATACACCAGAAACGCCGATTTATAAAAAGAGCCAAGTTCTTTACGGGTTAGATCTTGCTAAAAAAGCAATTGCAAGTAAACGCCAAGTGGTTGTTGTCGAAGGCTATACCGATGTCATGGCTGCACATTTAGCCGGAATTGAAACTGCGGTAGCAACTTGCGGAACCGCATTTGGTGACGATCACATTCGAATTTTGCGGCGGTTACTAATGGACGATGACGCATTCCGAGGTGAGGTTATTTTCACCTTCGATGGCGATGCAGCTGGACAGAAAGCTGCCCTACGCGCATTTGGTGATGACCAAAAATTTGTGACCCAAACATTTGTGGCAGTTGAACCAAACGGGATGGATCCGTGCGAGTTGCGCCAAGAAAAGGGAGACGAAGCGCTTCGCGATTTAATTGCGCGACGAATTCCGTTATTTGAATTTGCAATTAGAACTGAATTAAAGAAACATGATTTACAAACAGCGGAAGGTCGAGTAAATGCACTTACCGCTACTGCGCCAATTGTTGCTGCCATCCGTGATAAATCTCTGAGGCCAGAATATGTCAGAAATTTGGCGGGTTGGCTTGGAATGGAAATGGAGTCGGTTTCTACTCAAGTTTTGCAAAGTGTTACAAAATCTCAACCACAATCGGCGCCGCAATCACCGAGTGATGATTGGCGACCAAACCCTATTGAACCTACTTTGGTGCTCGAGCGTGAAGTATTGAAGGCAAAATTGCAGATGCCAGAATTAGTATTAAATTGGAGTGAGTTACCACAAAATGCTTTTAGCCATCCAGCATATGTAGCAATGCGTACAGCAATTGATCAAGGTGCTAAATCAATTGACGATTTTCAAGATGAGAAATTGAAGAATCTCTTCACCGAATTATCGGTAGAAGGAATTAGAAGTGATCGAGAATTGTCATCGGCTTATGTCCAAAGTATTTTGGCAAGATTGCACGAATTGGCAATCTCCAGAACCGTGGCTGAAATTAAATCAAAATTACAACGACTAAATCCAGTTGAAAATGAGAAGGAGTACAACGAAAGTTTCACTGAATTAGTTTCTTTGGAGGCAAAGCGGCGTGAATTGCGCGAGAGCGCGCTCGGTTCAATTTAGCCCGATTCTGATTTTGCGCTAAAGTTCGACTCTCAATCCCTGATAGCTCAATGGCAGAGCAGCCGGCTGTTAACCGGCAGGTTCTTGGTTCGAGTCCAAGTCAGGGAGCATGGCAAATATTTTTACAATCGCCCGTCAATCTTGGCGAAATCAAAACCATGCTGCCAGGTTATTGCGACTTTGGTTGGGCCTGACTTGGATTTATGGTGGCTGGGTAAAGGCGAACGATCCTGGATTTTTAACCCCCGGTGCGACCACATATATCGGAAATGAAATTCAAGGGTTCGCAGTCAATTCACCACTTGCGCCGCTTCTGAGTAGATCTTTGGAACATGCAACGGCCATCGGTTGGTTAACGTTATTAGGTGAATTTGCAACTGGTGTTGCAACTCTATTTTTTATAATGCCTAGATTTGCCGCATTAGTTGGTTTTGCGACATCAATTGGACTTTGGTTAACAGTAACTTTTAATGTCTCACCATATTTTCTGGGAAGCGATACCGCCTATGCAGTTTTGTGGGGCGCTTATTTTTTGATTTTGAATGGAAGCAATAAAAGAATTTCAATTGATATCAATCGCCGCGGTGCGATGCGGTTTGTATCTGGCTTAGCGGTCGTTGGTGGCCTAACCGCTGTCGCAAAAATATTTCCAAAGAAAGTCGAAAAGAAGCGCACTGGTAGTGGAATTGTTAAAGTTGCTGATTTACAAGTTTATCATTCGGTGCCATTTAAAAGCGCTTCTGGTACTGCAGCAATTTTGTTCCGCACCAACAATGGATTCTTTGCTTATTCATCCGTATGCACACACCAAGGGTGCTTAGTTCAATATAACTCGGTTAAAAAAGAATTACATTGCCCTTGTCACGGCGCAGTCTTTGATCCGTATAACGGAGCAAAAGTTCTGCAAGGTCCTGCGACTCGCCCTCTTCCTGCGATAAAAGTTAAGGTTGTAGGCGATTGGGTAGTTGAGGCTTAACTCATAACTGACATTTATTTAATTCTCGGGAATTTTTAAGGCAGATTTGGCATTCTCATGAATATGAAACGAGTAATTGCATCCTTTATTGCCGGGGCAGTCATTGCTGGTGGAATTGCGACTGCGGCCAATAATGTTCAAAGTGTTTCTAGGGCTTGCGTCAGTTCGAAGACTAAAGCAATGTACTTGGCAACTTCGAGTGATTGCCCGAAGGGACAATACCTAGTCGATTTAACTGGCCAAACTATGGATGCGAAAACAATCGCCGCGCTAGTTACCCCATCAGTGGTTTCGATTTCAGTTTCATCAAGTGCTGGTAGCGGCACTGGATCAGGTTGGATTTATAGTTCAGGTAGCGGCACAACTTATATTGTTACCAATAATCACGTAATTGATACCGCAGTTAATGGTGGAAATATTAAAGTTGAATTAAATAGTGGTGATCAAGTCACCGCTTCAATTATGGGTCGTGATCCTGGGTATGACTTGGCGGTATTGAGATTACGAAGTGGAAATCTGCCAGAGATGAAAATTGGTGATTCTTCAAAAGCAGCAGTTGGCGACCCGGTAATCGCAATTGGTTCACCGCTTGGTTTATCTAGCACCGTTACAAGTGGCATTATTTCTGCATTAAATCGTCCAGTTTCAGCTGGTAGCACCGGATCTGAAAGTTATGTGAATGCGATTCAAACAGATGCCGCAATTAATCCTGGAAATTCAGGTGGCGCCTTAGTTGATGAAACAGGAAAAATAATTGGGGTCAACTCAGCAATCGCCACACTTTCCAGCGGATTAGGTCAATCTGGAAATATTGGCTTAGGTTTTGCAATTCCAATAAATGAGGCAAAGCGCGTTATCGATGAAATTATCCAAACTGGTAAATCAACTAGACCTGTTTTAGGCGTTTATTTTGATAATTCCTATTCCGGAAATGGCGCTCGCATTGCCAGATTAATGGATGGTGAAGCCGCTGATAAGGCAGGAATTCCAGCCGGTGCAATCATCCGATCCATTGATGGATTCAAAACACCTGATCAAATTAGTGCCATTGTCAGAATTCGCTCATATGCACCGGGTAGCAAAGTAAAAGTTACAGTGGATCTGCCAAATAGCGGTGGAATGCGTTCGTATACCGTGACTCTCGGTCGAGCCAACAGCCTTTAGTAGAATTCACTAATGGCGCTCTTTCGACTTCAGATAACTTTGCCCGATCGACCAGGTTCTCTTGGCGCAGTCGCTTCAGCAATTGGATTTGCCGGCGGAGATATTCGAGGTCTCGTTGTACTTAAAAGCGAAGCTGGCACCGGCTTTGATGATGTCACTGTGGCAATCCCAGGTTCTGATCCAACGGATTTGGTAAACGTACTTAATGATTTAGGTGGAGTTGAAGTACTAGAAGTTGTGCCAGTTAATTAAACATCTCGGCTAGCGTTTTTTTAGGCTGCCAATTAAATAAATCTTTCGCTTTCGAAATATCTGCTAGCAAAATTGCCGGATCACCC
>JBDKLQ010000044.1:0-9682 GCA_039795555.1 Actinomycetota bacterium | reverse complement strand
GGCGGTGTCGGTACCGGTACCCATCGCCATTGATAAATCTGCAGCCGCTAATGCCGCTGCATCATTTACACCATCGCCAACCATCAAAACGTGGGCGCCAGTATTTTGAATCTCTTTGATTTTATTTATTTTCTCTTCTGGGCTGGCATTTGCGATAACTCGATCTGGCGAAATTCCGGCACGTTCAGCTACATTTTTTGCAATATCTGGATGATCTCCGGTCAACAACCATACTTTTATGCCTGATTCTTCTAAATTAGAAATTGATATTGCAGCATCAGCTTTAATTTCATCGGCAACTGAAAAGACCGCAACCGCGACGCCATCCCATGCCAAGACCGAGACACTTTTGCCACTACTTTCAGCGCGCGAAATCGCATTATTAATTGCCGGATGAAATGCCGTTGTTGAATGGGCAACTGCAGCAGGTGATCCAATGATTACAACTACAGATTTTTCACCAGCACCAGAACCGTAACCTTCATAACCTGGTGCTGGTGGGATTAAAACGCGACCTGATGCGCCAGCTCCAGGTGTAATTGAAAAATCGGATACCTTAAATCTTGGCAAGGATTTTCCGTGTCGGACAATGGCTTCAGCGATTGGATGGTTATTTAAGGCCTCGATTGAAACCGCGCTCGACATAACATTTTCGCGACTTATTAGATTGGAAAATTGGGCGCCCAGTAGTGAAGTTGCTTCCTTTTCTATAGTTACTTCTGAAACGGTCATCATCCCGTTTGTTAATGTTCCAGTTTTATCTAATACGACATCAGTAACTCTCTTGGCTTGCTCTAAAACTTGCGGTTTGCGAAGCACAATTCCGCGAGCAGCGCCACGACCTGAGGCAACTAATAGTGCGACTGGGGTCGCCAAACCAAGCGCACACGGACAGGCAATTACTAAAACTGTAACTGCAAGCGAAATCGATTTCGCAATAGTTTTACCGTCAATCTGCCAGTAATAATAAAAAACGCCAGCAGCGATTAGCGTTACAACTGGAACAAAAACCGCGCTAATTCGATCGGCTAATCTTTGAATTGGAGCTTTTTCACCTTGGGCGCTAATGACCATAGCCGAGATTCTGGAGAATTCGGTTTCTTTTCCGACGCGCGTTGCGCGAACCATAATCAAGCCGTTTTGATTCAGCGTGGCTCCAATGACGCGATCGCCTGGTCCTACTTCAATTGGCATCGATTCGCCAGTGATTAGCGAGTTATCTACCGAACTTACGCCAGAAATAATTACACCATCAGTTGCAATTCGAGAACCTGGGCGAACTTCGAATTGATCTCCGACTTCCAATTGATCAATTGGAATTAACATCGGTAAGCCACCACGCAAAACAGTTACCTCTTTTGCGCCAAGTCTTAATAATGATTGTAATGCGCTACTTGCGCTGCGCTTGGCTCGTGATTCTAGGAAGCGACCAAGAATCACAAATGTAATTACCGTAGCTGCAACTTCGGTGTAGACCGCGCCTTCGCCCATGTAATTTGCGTAGATTGACCACCCGAATGCAACTAACGACCCTAACGAAATTAGGGAATCCATTGTTGGGTGGAAAAAATTGCGGATCGAAGCGCGATGAATTGGATAAGCAATAATTAAAACAACTGGCAAGGTCAAAATTATTGCTGCCCAATGGGCAACCACATGCGAATTTGCTTGGATGCGAGTATCAAATTCGGCGTTATAGATTGTTGGTAGCGGCCAACCCATTGAATTAAAAAATTTAATCAAGAATTCGCCAAGCTTCATCTGCCAGGTCATAACCATTGAAATTGCTACAACTGGGATTGTAAAAATTAGTGACCAGATAAATGCCGTCGCACTTCTTTTTGAATGCAACGTAATTTCTGAGTTATTTGCGATTAGTTTTGCCTTATATCCAGCATTTTCAACGGCTTTTATTAATTCTTTTTTATTTAAGTTTGTTGGCGCCAATACATGTGCCGTCTCAGCTGCAAAATTAACGGTGGCGGATACTCCTGGAATTGCATTAAGAGATCTTTCGACCGAATTAACGCAGGCGTTACAGGTCATTCCTTCAATTTGCAGAGTTTGTGGCTCTACTACTTCATGACTTTTATTGGGAGAACTGGCTTTTAAATCTGACATTTATTGGCTCAACTTATTCCTTTTAGGATTTTTCTATTTAAATATTCTCTATGAATTTCACGATGGATTACCACTCGAGCGTTCCGATTTTTTCATGATAAGCGGTCGCTAATCTCACGCTTAAGTAAACCATTTGTTGACATTCCACTATTCCCAAAAACTCCATCAATACCTGTGATATCCGAGAAAGTTCCGCCCGCCTCGCGCACAATTACATCGAGTGCAGCCATATCCCATAACGCTAATTGCGGTTCCAGCGCCGCATCAACAACACCTTCAGCTACCATCATATGAATCCAGAAATCACCAAATGCGCGAGTGCGCCAAGCTTCATTTAATAGCTGGGTGAAATTAGCTAAACGATCATTCCAATTTTTAAAATCAGAATAAGCAATTGAAGCATCAGTAACTTTTGTTACCTTTGAGACCGAAATCTTTTTCGGCGTTGGATCGCAATTACAGACGCTGGCGGCATCGTCGAGATTAGTTTCGCCACAATAATTGAAGGTGGTGTACGCGCCGCCAGACTTTGAAGCAAACCAAGTTCGATTTAGCGCAGGCGCCGAAACTACGCCGACCACGACTTCATTATTTTTGACCAGTCCAATAAGCGTCGCCCAATTTGGTACTCCGCGCATGAAATTTCGTGTGCCGTCTATTGGGTCAATTACCCAATAACGAGACTTGCCATCAATATCGTTACCAAATTCTTCACCAACGATGCCATCGCTTGGGAAATTTTTTGCTAAAAATTTTCGTAGCGCTTCTTCGCATGATTTATCGACATCGGTTACCTCAGTGTTATCTGGCTTTTTTGAAACAATTAAATCTTGAGAAAGAAATCGTGGCATTGTGACTGAATCAGCCAACGCTGCCATTTGGCGAGCAAGCCTTAACTCTTCTTCATATTTGCTCGACATGAGGTCCATTCTATTTAATATTTATTGCTATCGATGGATAGCAGCGAACGTAAACTTTTAACTCGAGCTACTCGCTCCGGAATTTCTTGGCCAGGCTCACCAGATCTACTTGACGGTGACATCCAGGCATTTAACGCACAATCTGGTTCATTATGAGTACAGTTATTTAGACAGCTCTTTGTAACTTCCGCTAAATCAGAGAATGCGGCAACTATTGCATTTGGATCCAAATGTGACAAACCAAATGCGCGCACTCCTGGTGTATCAATTAACCAAGTATTTGGTTCAATCTTTCCTTTTTTATCCAACACCGGAACCGCAATCGCACTGGAAGATGTGTGGCGGCCTCGTCCGGTTACATCATTTACGTTTCCGATTTCGCGTTCAGCGGAAGTTAGTTCATTTAGTAAAGTCGATTTACCAACTCCAGAATGTCCCACCATAACCGAAACTTTCCCAGCCATTACTTTTCGAAGTGACTTTAAGTCATCACCTTTTTCGCGAGTAATAACTCTTATATCCAAATCTTTATATTCCGAGATGAAATCAGGCACCGGCGCAATATCGGTTTTGGTAATTAAAATAATTGGACGAATTTTTTCGACAAAGGCGCTAACTAAAAACCGATCAATCAGACCTCGTCGAGGTTCTGGATTTGCGGCAGCTGCCACAATTATTAATTGATCAATATTTGCCGCAATCACTCGCTCAAATTGCGCGGCGTCATCTACGGTACGAACCAAAACTGTTTTTCGAGGTTCGATTGAGACTATTCGCGCCAGTGTTCCTTCGCGCCCAGAAATATCACCAACTAGATTTACATAATCGCCAACTACAACTGATTTTGGACCAAGTTCGCGCGCCTTCATCGCCATTACCGTTTTGCCAAGTTCGGTTCCAGCAAACCCTTTTCCGGAAATCAGGGCACAAGTAGTTCGGCCACGATCGACGGTAGTTACTAAAGCTTTTACGGCATCTTTATGCGCGGGGCGATCTTTAGTTCGCGGTTTAGTTCTGCGGGTAGGGCGAATCCGAACATCGGATTCGTCGTAATCTCTTTTAGCCAACGATGGAACTCCAAAGTTTTGGAAAATCGGTGAGAGTTTTTCTAGTGGTATTTATATTTTCAACTTCAATTCCCAATACAACTAAACCGAGCGTTGCACCAGATGTAGCCAACCGATGATCTTCATAGGTATGGAAGACGCCACCATGTAACGTTTTAGGATTGATTCGAAGCGCAGTTGGTTCATCAATCACATCGCCCCCGAGGGAATTAAATTCTTTGGCGATTGCAGCAAGTCGATCAGTTTCATGTTCACGTAAGTGTCCAATACCAGTCAAATGAGATGGTGAGGTTGCCAGTGCACAAAGCGTGGCAATTGCTGGAGTTAATTCGCCAACATCATGCAGATCAATATTTATCCCAGAGATTTTTCCGCTACCGGATATTTTTAAACCCGGTTCGGCACCAGATACAAATTCACATTTGGCGCCCATCGCAGTGAAAATTTGGCGTAATTGATCACCTGGTTGCGTAGTTTTCTTTGGCCAATCTTTAATGGTTATCTCGCCGCCACAGACCATCGCAATTGACATGAATGGTGCTGCATTTGATAAATCTGGTTCAATTAATAAGTCAACTGCCTTTAGTTTTCCTGGTGCAATTCTCCAAGTATTTTTAAATTTATCAACCGAAACTTTGGCGCCAAAATCTTCTAGCATTTGTACTGTCATATCTATATGTGGCATCGACGGAAGTTCGCCGCCCACATGTTTAACCGTGATTCCTTCAACAGTACTCGGTCCAATCAGTAATAGCGCTGATAAAAATTGACTTGATTTACTAGCATCAATTTCGATTGCGCCACCTCGGACTTGTCCGGTAGTAGTTAATTTCATCGGCAATGAGTATTTACCACCATGGTCAATTAAAATGCCAAGCCCTTCGAGCGCTTTAATTAATGGGCCAAGTGGTCTTTCATGAGAACGAGGATCGCCATCAAATTCAATTTCACCATTTGCAAATGCAGCTAGTGGTGGCAAGAACCGCATAACAGTTCCGGCGTTCCCGACATCAATTTTTGTTTTTACTTTTTCGGTTGAGATTTCGCCACGAGTAATTTCCCAAATTTCATTTTCATTTCCGCTATTACTTACATCGATTTTTACGCCAAGTGATTTCAATCCAGCTGCCATTAATTCCGTGTCGCGCGAAACTAACGGTCTATGCAATTTTGAAGTTCCCTCAGCTTGGGCTGCCAAAATTAGCGCGCGATTTGTAACTGATTTAGAGCCAGGTATCGTCACCGATGCTGAAACTGGTTTTAAGCCACGAAATGGCGCAGGCCAGTTTGTCGATGAATTCATATGCATGATTCTATCGGTTTACTATTTATACATGTGTGGCCGTTTTGCTCAGAGTAAATCAATCGCCGATTTGGTTGAAGAATTCGGCATTACTGGCAATCCGGCTTTTTCGCCACTGCCTGCCAATTGGAATATTGCACCGACAAATCCCATTTATATTGTTAGAAATAATTCGCAAAATGTCCGCGAATTATCGATTGCATCGTGGGGAATTATTGCGCCATGGATTAAAGATGAGCCTGAAGCAAAAGCGTCTCAATCTCGAGCAATTAATGCTCGTAGTGAAAGTATTTTTGAGAAACCAACATTCCGAGAATCATTTAAGTCCCGCCGATGTTTAATTCCGGCAGATGGTTACTACGAATGGGCGACTGAATTAGGTAGATACAAAACAAAGCAACCGTTTTATATTTCAAATCCGAATCTGAAATCACTTTCCATCGCCGGCATTTGGAGCCAATGGAAATCACCAAATGGCGAATTAATTAATAGCGCGGCAGTTATTACCCGTGATTCGGTAAATGAATTAGCGACAATTCACAATCGCATGCCCGTGATGATGTCACGAGATCGCTGGGATCTTTGGTTAGATAATTCTGAACATACGACCGAGGAGCTTCTGGCTTTAATGGAAAACGCGAAACCCGACGATGGATTGCATCCCTGGCCAGTAAGTGATGAAGTAAATAAAGTTGCAAATAATGGTCCACAATTAGTTAATCAAATTCAATTAAGTGAACCCGAAACACTTTTTTAGTGGCAATTTTTAGTAGTTAAATGATTAACTTAGGAATGACTAGGAATACAAATCGGGAAGAAATTTGGGACGAAATTTGAGACGAAATTTGGGACGAAATTTGGGACGTAATTTGGAGCGCAATCTGGAGCAAGCTTTGAATAAAGTAAAAATTCAATTAATCATTGGAAATTTAAGATGATTTGGTGGCCAATCGAAGTTCCAACTTTGGTCAATGGATTATTAACATTACGACCAGTGATACAAAGCGATATTGAATTAATTTATGAAGGTTGCCAAGATCCAATAATTCCAAAATTCACGACGATTCCGCCAAATTACACGATTGATATGGCTAAGCAGTACGTAAATGAGCGAATTCCTCAAAATTTTGCAAAGCAAACGGAAATTATTTTTGCGGTTGATTTTGATAGAAAATTCTGCGGCACCTTTTCCCTGCACACCATTGATCACCACAATCACCGGGCCGAAGTTGGTTATTGGATAGTAAAAAATATGCGTGATAAAGGAATTGGTACCAAAGCCGTGGAACTGATAACTGAATTTGGTTTGATGACAGTAGGTTTCAAACGAATTGAAGCGATGGTTGATATCGAAAACGAAGCTTCCCGAAAGTTATTGTTAAATGCTGGCTATGAATTTGAAGGAATTTTGCGCCAGCGCGTAACTAATAATGATGGCAAACAGATTGATATGGCAGTTTATGCTGCGACGCGTTCTTGAAAATGGGAAGATAAAAGGTAAAAATCAAAAATGGAATCACTAGCTTTAGTGGTAACAATAATTTTAGCAGTAGCGTATTTCGCTGGCCCAATTGCATATTTAGCAACTCGAATTCCAGGTAAAAATTTATTTTGGATTTTGGGGAGAAGATTATTAATTCTAATTCTTTCACTTGCTGGGATAGAATTTAGTTTGCAATTAATGTTTGCAAAAATTCCACTATTTCCCAAATTATTTGCGATTGTTGGCCTTTGCTTTGCTATTTCCGCCTTAGTTAAAGAGTGGCGGAGTTTTAAGCGCAAAAACATTTAAATTAACTTAAATTATGTGTTTTATATGGCGCTAATATGTGTCTCATATGTGTCTCATATGTGTCTCATATGTGTCTCATATGTGGCTTAAATGTCCTTAATATGTGGCGTAAGCCATTTCGAGGTCTTCCATTAGACTTATCCAACTAGCGATTCAAAGATGCAGAGCTGGCGATCTAATTTTTAACGGAGAGAGGCAGGGTCTATGTCTGAACGCCTACCTGTCATCATCCAAGGTGGAATGGGAATTGCAGTTTCCAATTGGGAATTAGCGAAGACTGTTTCGATGCAGGGCCAGCTTGGGGTTGTCTCAGGTACATCAATTGATAACGTTCTAGTTCGTCGATTACAAAATGGCGACAAAGAGGGAATTTATCGACGCGCCATGGCGCACTTTCCAAATCAAGAGATTGTCAACAATGTAATGAAGAAATATTTTATTGAAGGCGGCAAGGGCCCAACTGATCCATACATCATGGTTCCAAAAATTACTTTGGAGCAAAAGCGGGATGCTCAAGAAATTTTAATTCTTTCTAATTTTGTGGAAGTTTGGTTGGCTAAAGAAGGTCACGATGGCCTTGTTGGAATTAACTTTTTACATAAATTGCAGATGACAACTGCAGCTAGCGTTTTTGGCGCGATGCTGGCTGGTGTTGATTACATAATTATGGGCGCGGGTATTCCTCGTGAATTGCCAAAATTAGTTCGACAACTTGCAAAATTGGAACCAGGTTCAGTACCGGTAGATGTAATTGGTGGCTCGCAAGTTCAGACCACGGTAGTACCAACTGATTTTGTTCCAGCAGACACCAAAATAAAGCGGCCAAAATTTTTAGCAATTATTTCAGTAGATGTTCTTGGCACATATTTAGCGCGCGATGAAGAAACGCGTCCAGATGGCTTCATTATTGAACACAACTCAGCGGGTGGTCACAATGCTCCGCCGCGCGGCAAAATTGAACTTGATTCAAATGGTGAACCAATTTACGGGCCAAAAGATATTGCGGATTTAGAAAAAATTAAGAAATTGGATTTACCGTTCTGGCTAGCTGGAACATATGGCAACCCAGACAAAGTTAAATCAGCGATTGCATTGGGCGCTGCTGGGGTTCAAGTTGGTACTTTATTCGCCCTGTCAAAACACTCTGGATTTAGCAAAGAAACGCGCGATACCTTAATTGGAAAATTAAAAGATGGCACCTTTGAAATTAAAACCGATATTAAGGCTTCACCAACAGGGTTCCCAATCAAAATTGCCAAAATTGAAGGCCATACCTCAACGCCAGAAGGATTTGCAGCGCGACCAAAACTTTGCGACTTAGGATATTTACGCGATCCAGTTCTAGCTGAAAGTGGTCGAATTATTTATCGTTGCGCTTCTGAACCAGAAGATAAGTTTTTAAAAAAGGGTGGAAATGAAGCCGAAATTGAAGGTCGCAAGTGTTTATGTAACGGCTTGATGGCAAATATTGGTTTGGCTCAAGTTCGTCGCGATGGGTACGTCGAAGCTCCAATTGTTACTTTGGGTAGCGATGTTGAAGGTGCGAAGGAATTGCTCAAGACCCATCCAACTGGTTACGGCGCCGATGATGCTGTTAAGTGGTTGCTTAGCTCTTTGAATTAAAGACTTAACTTCGTTGCGAGAGTAAATTCAAATGGTAAATATTGCCTTAACCGGTTTCTTTTCTGGCCTTTCACTAATCGTGGCAATTGGAGCACAGAATGCTTACGTCCTACGACTTGGCTTGATGCGAACTTATGTCGGAATCGCTGTTGTAATTTGTGCTCTTTCAGATGCGATTTTGATTGTTGCTGGAACCGCTGGAATGGGTGCGTTGGTTTCGCAAAATCAAATATTATTAAAAATTATTTCTTGGGTTGGCGCAGCTTATCTTTTATTTTATGGCGCTAGCGCCTTTTGGCGAGCTCGCAAACCTAATGTACTTTTACCAACAGAACAGGAACTACCAAGTAAAAGAAAAGTGATTCTTGCGGTGATTGGTTTTACTTGGCTAAATCCTCACGTTTATTTAGATACCGTGTTATTGCTCGGCTCAATCGGTAGCCAATTCGGAATTGATCGGTGGTGGTTTGCCCTAGGCGCATCAATTGGCAGCGTGCTCTGGTTTACTGGATTGGGCTACGGATCTAAAGCTGCTGCAAAAATTATGTCGCGACCAATTACTTGGAGAATTTTGGATATTTTTATTGGCGTTGTAATGACTACAATCGCAATTTCTTTAATTAGAACTGCTTTAACTTAATCAAAAACACAATAAACAATGGTGGAGGTTTCGCGCAAAAGCGCTCAACCAACCACCACTCATTCGCAAAAATAAAATGTAAACACTTTATTTTTACTCTTTCGTGGTGGAGGTGCCGGGAATTGAACCCGGGTCCTCTGGTATCAAAATAAGTCTTCTACGGGCGTAGTGTGCGTATCGTTTTCTCAGTTCCAGCGTTTTTCCACACCAATCGCT
>JBDKLQ010000043.1:0-3101 GCA_039795555.1 Actinomycetota bacterium | reverse complement strand
GTTTTCGGATTGCCGACGAAAATTTACTCATTTCGATGCGAAATCTTAATTCACCAATCTTTGTTTTTCGTGGCAAAATTCGGGAAATGAAGGCGCGATATTTGGGGCTCGATCTGGGTGGTACCAATATCAAATATGCCATTATCGAAAAAGATGGATCCGATTGGTCGGTTGTTGCGAAAGAACAAATTTCAACAGAAGCCGAAAAAGGGCCAGAACATGTAACAAATCTATTAGCTGGTCTTGCTAAACAATTTGGCGAAGAAGTCGCCGGAGTTGGATTAGCGGTACCTGGAACTTTTGATGCAGAAGCCGGCACCATATTAATTTTTCCAAACTTGCCAGGTCCATGGCATGGCCATCAAATTTTGGCGCCAGTTGCAAGCGCTAGTAAAAAGCCAACTGCGCTAATAAATGACGCCAGATCATTTGCACTTTCGGAATCAATTTTGGGAGCAGCTCGCGGCATGCGCACAGTTGCGTGTTTAGTTTTAGGTACCGGCATCGGTGGTGGAATTATCATTGACGGAAAAGTAATTACGGGCTCAACCGGCGCTGCCGGCGAGCTTGGCCATCTAATTGTTGAGCCAGATGGAAAAGTGTGTGGTTGCGGTTCCCGCGGTTGTTTAGAAACAACAAGTGCCACTGTGGCTATTTGCACTAATGCCAAAAGTAAAACGCCAGCCGAAGCTTATGAAAAAGCTGTAGCTGGCGACGCAACCGCAATTGAAGCTTTTAAAATTGCCGGTCGTGGTTTAGGAGTCGCAATTACCAGCATTATGGTTACGTTAAGTCCCGATGTATTTGTAATTGGCGGCGGCGTATCGCAAGCCGGAGAAATGTTAAATAAATATATCCGCGATGAAGTTGATTCCAGATTAACAATTTATCCGACAAGTATGGTGAAAATTGTTCCCGCCGAACTTGGTGTTTATGCTGGCGCGATTGGTGCAGCGCTAAATGGCGCAATTGCTGCTGGAGTGGAATTAGTTAACTAATAGCTTCAAAACTTGTCGCTACAACATTTGCGCCCGCATCTTCTAAACCTTTTGCGCGTTCGCCAATCCATCCAGCACGACCATGTTTAGGAGCCATGCTCGCAGTAGCAATTGCGCCGTTACGGGCAGCAACCGCAGCGTTCTTTAAGCCAGTTTCTAAATCTGAAGAATTAACTAGGGCTTCAATGGCGGGAGAAAGCGCATCAAGCAATGTTCGTTCTCCTAATTGAGCTTTTCCTCGCGCAGAGATACCTTCAAAAGCGGCAGTTAACGCATTTTCGAGATTTATTTTTGGATTATCACTCTGATCCACAGCGCTCGAAGCGCGCACAAAACCTGTCGCAAATAAAGTTCCAAAAGTTGAAGGAGCAGATTTCGAAATCTCACGACCGATTAACATCAAATCAGCTTTGAGGTCTCCGGAAGATAGAGAAACGCCAGATTTAATACCTTCGGCAATTTTTCCGGCAGTTATTCCCAAATCTCCATCACCAGCCGCGCTATCTAGTTCTTCAAATTTTGCAGCTCCACCGATCAGCCCATCAGCTAGTCGAAGTAAATAAGTATTTAATTCACTCATGCTTGTGTATAAAAAGGAGTGTCTGCAGGCGCATTAATGTATTTCAATAATTCGTCATCAACTCGGCAAATACTTATTGATGCACCGGCCATTTCCAAGCTAGTCGCGAATTCACCAACAAAAGCTCGTTCAACCTTAATTCCTTTATTTGTCAAAACTTTATGAGCATGACGATACATAATGTAGAGCTCTTCCGGAGGCGTTGCGCCAAGACTATTTACAAGTACACAAACTCGATCATTAGATTTCAAATCTAAATCTTCGATTATCGGATTAACTAGTTGATCAGTAATTGAATCTGCATTTTCGAGTTTGCCTTTTTTAATACCAGGTTCGCCATGGATACCCATTCCGATTTCCATGTCACCAGCTTTAACTTCAAAAGTTGGGTGACCGACTGCCGGAAGAGTTACTGGACTTAAGGCAAGGCCCATAGTGCGAGTGTTAGCTGCGGCCTTTTTAGTTAAATTAACAACTTCATCCAATGACAATTTAGCATCGGCTGCAGCTCCAGCTACTTTGTATAAAAAGAAAATTCCCGCTATTCCACGTCGACGTGATTCTTCACCTTTTGGTGCAGAGGCAACGTCGTCTGCACCTAAAACTGTTTCAACTCTTATACCTTCGGCAGCAGCTAGTTCGGTAGCAAAATCAAAATTAAAAACATCTCCGCCGTAATTTCCATAAATATAAAGAACGCCGGCACCGGAATTTATT
The DNA here is from genome assembly GCA_039795555.1 of Actinomycetota bacterium. GTDB lineage: Bacteria > Actinomycetota > Actinomycetes > Nanopelagicales > Nanopelagicaceae > ZLKRG08. The sequence goes on along the minus strand of JBDKLQ010000043.1, from coordinate 806 downwards.
TTCTTAGTTACCGCAAGCATTTGCTCTGCTGTTGGACTTTGGAATACATCGCCAACAGCTACGCCGTCTAATAATCCTTTTCCAACGTAACCTAGAAATAGCGGTAGATGTCCTGAACCACCACCAGTTGATATTCCCACTTTTCCTGCGACGGGTGCATCAGCACGCACCAAAGCGTGATTATCACCTTCAACTGCCGCAAGTTGTTTCGGATGGGCCACGAGGATTCCCTCAAGCATTTCGTTGACGAATTCTGTTGGGACATTCAGGATCTTTTGCATGGGGTGAGGCTACCTCTCTAATAGGTCACAAGTTATAACAAAATCGTTATCAAAATCTATCAAAATTTAACAAAACTATTGACGCTTTTTGTAAAAAAGCAATAGATTTTCACTACTCCGCGGAGGTAACCCGCCGCTCGGATTTAGCCTATTAAAGGAGAATGAATGAAGAAGACAACCAAAGTTGTTGCAGTCCTTGCCGCTATTGCGCTTGCTGCGTCAACAGGTGTTGCTGCAAATGCTGCAAAACAGCGTTATGTAGTTTCAGTTAAATTGATTGGTGTCGGTTGGTTTGATCGCATGGATACAGGTATCAAGGCTTGGGCTAAGTCCAACAAACTTGATGCAACCATGACCGGCGCAACAGATGCTTCACCAGAAAAGCAATCAAAGATGGTTGAAGATTTAATCGCACAAAAGGTTTCAATGATTGGTGTAGTGCCAAACGATGTTCCATCAATTGATGGAGTTATTGCAAAAGCACGTAAGGCAGGAATCGTAGTTGTAACTCACGAAGCTGCTTCA
>JBDKLQ010000042.1:0-3961 GCA_039795555.1 Actinomycetota bacterium | reverse complement strand
AATTAATTCATGCAAACGATTCGATGGACGTTTGTGGTGCCCTAAAGGACCGCCATCAAAACTTGGGTGATGGCCATATTGGAATTGATCCGTTTAAAGAACTCTTCGCTCACCCGGAAGTTGCAAACGCACCATTGATTTTGGAAACTCCAGGCGAAGAGCCAGAGCATGGCAAAGAGGTCGCGTTACTTAAGAAGTTACGCGGATGAAGGCTGAAACTAAACTTAGATTTGCACCTCTTGCATTAATTTCAGTAGCAGCATCTTGGGGCTTCTCCTTCGTAATTATGAAGGGACCGATTTCGAGACAAGATGTAAACAGCTTTCTCGCAACAAGATTTTTGCTTGCTGTAATTTTAATGGTGGCGGTAATGCCAAGTGTTATTAAAAAGCTAAACAAAGCTCTAATTAAAGCGGGTATCTTGGCTGGATTTTTTCTTGGAACTGGTTATATCTTTCAGACATTTGGTTTGAAATATGCTGGAGCTGCTGTTACCGGTTTTATTACTGGGTTATATGTAGTAACTACACCGCTATTGGCTGCAATATTTTTGCGACACAGAATTAAATCATTTACCTGGTTATGTGTTGCTTTGGCAACCATTGGGCTCGGAATATTGTCACTCAACGGTTGGTCAATTGGTTATGGCGAGGCATTAGTAACTGTAAGTGCAATAGTTTTTGGAGCGCACTTTGTAGTTTTGAGTCAAGTTAGCAAAAACTATGAAACTTATCCTCTGACTTTGGTGCAACTTGCGACCGTCTCTTTTATGTGTTTTGTAATTTCATTTAAAGATGGTTATCAACTTCCGCCTGATAGCGGAGTTTGGAGTGCGGTGATTTTTACAGCCATCTTCTCTTCTGCACTTGGTTTTATCTTGCAAACTTGGGCCCAATCGCACATGTCGCCAACTAAAGCTGCAGTAATTTTGACCCTCGAGACCCCATTTGCTGCATTTTTCGCAATTTGGTTAGGTGGAGAGTCATTAACACTAAGAACCGTAATCGGCGGCGGTTTGATGTTGCTCGCGATGTATTTAATAGTTATCTTTGAAACCTGATGATTGACCTTCGTTCTGACACGGTTACTCGACCAAGTGACGGCATGCGTGAAGCCATTGCCAAGGCAGAAGTTGGCGATGATGTTTATGGTGATGATCCAACTGTTAATTCACTGGAAATGCGCGTAGCTGAAATGTTTGGCAAAGAAGCCGGTCTGTTTACACCGACTGGCTCATTGGCAAATCAGTTAGGTATTCGACTATTGGTAGGCCCCGGCGAAGAATTAATTACCGAAACCCATTCGCATATTGTCAGAGCTGAGTTGGGCGCTGCAGCTGTTTTTAGTGGAATTACTACTCGCACCTGGTTAGCCGAGCAGGGAAAGTTAATCGCAGAACAGGCTTTGGAGATTGCCAGACCAGATTCTGGGCCATATTTAGTTTCCACCACTGCTATTGCCGTTGAAAATACTCATAATTTTGGTGGCGGGATAGTTCAACCAATTGCTGAAATTAAAAAATTACATGAGGGTGCCGAAAAACTTGGGATCAAACTGCATTTAGATGGTGCCCGAATTTGGAACGCACATGTTGAAAGTGGCGTTGCGCTTTCGGAATATGGGAAATATTTCGAAACCGTAAGTGTTTGTTTATCAAAAGGTCTTGGCGCTCCAGTTGGTTCGGTTTTACTCTCAACTCGAAAAAATATCGAAAAGGCGCGCATTTGGCGGAAGCGATACGGCGCAGGTATGCGACAAATCGGTTTATTAGCAGCCGCAGGACATTACGCATTAGATCACAACATAAACCGTTTGGCAGATGATCACGCCAAAGCTCAAATTTTGGCTAAGGCAATTAATAGCGTCGTACCAAAAGCAATCAATCCGGTTAATGTTCACACAAATATTTTGGCGATTAATTTAAATGAATTGCCATTTACTTCCAGTGAAATAGCCGAGCGGTGCAAAAAAGAAGGGGTTTTAATCAGTGCTCTGGGATCAAAATTTGCCCGGGTTATTACCCACATGGATATATCTGATGCTGACGTAATTACTGCAGCAGAAGTTTTAAAGCGCACCTTCGTGGCTTAGTAGCCACTCTTTTTTCCCGAGTCCATAAGCATAATTTCCGAGGGCGCCACCAGTTTTTACAATCCGATGGCAGGGCACAACAAGCACGACTGCATTTGATGCACATGCGCTTCCAGCAGCTCGCACTGCGGCGGGCGACCCAGCTCGTTTAGCTAATTCAGCATAAGAGATAGTTCCCTTAACTTTTCGCATCGCTTTCCAGGCTGCTTGCGAAAAAGCGCCACCTGGCTGGGCAACCTTTATTCCATTAATCGCGTTGAGATCTCCATCAAAATAATCTTTTATCAAATCAGTAATTGCAGGTAATTTAGAGACGGTTTCAATCCCCGATCTCTTAATTGGGTTAAATGATGCACCAATCAATATTTGATCATCGGCTAATAAATGCAACTTTCCAATTGGTGTTGCCAGTATCGAGAGCCGAATTGCCACTATCTATCGCGCAACATCTCCGCGACCAAAAATGCCAATTCCAAACTTTGGGTATGGTTTAGCCGCGGATCGCACGCAGTTTCATAACGAGTTGCTAAATCTTCATGAGAAATCTCTTCGCCGCCACCAACACACTCAGTTACGTCGTCACCGGTTAATTCAATATGGATTCCGCCAGGATGAGTTCCCAATTTCTTATGGACTTCGAAGAAACCTTTTACCTCATCGATTACATCATTAAATTGTCGAGTCTTATATCCGGTCGGTGCTTCGTAGGTGTTGCCATGCATTGGATCACAGACCCAAAGAACATTTGCGCCAGATTTTGTTATCCCCTCAACCAGGGCAGGCAACGCTTGTCGAATGTTTTTTGAACCCATTCGAGTTATAAAGGTAATTCGACCGGGTTCATTATCTGGATTCAATTTCTTAATCAAAGCCAGAGCTTCATCCACAGTAGCCTTTGGTCCCAATTTAATTCCAATCGGATTTTTAACTTTCGACGCAAAATCAACGTGTGCGCCATCCAATTGGCGAGTGCGCTCCCCGATCCAAACAAAATGACCCGAAACATCATACGCCGCACCCGTTCTGGAATCGATGCGAGTTAACGCTTTTTCATATTCCAGAATTAACGCTTCATGGCTGGCAAAAAATTCAACCGTTTTAAATTCTTCAGGATTAACACCAGCCGAGCGCATAAAATCTAATGCACGACCAATCTCGGTTGCCATTGCTTCATATCGGGCACCGAAAGCAGAATCTTTAACAAAACCCTTATTCCAAGAGTGAACTTCGCGCAAATCAGCAAAACCACCTTGAGTAAAGGCGCGAACTAAATTAAGAGTTGCGGCAGAGGTGTTGTATACCCGAACTAATCGTTTTGGATCTGGTTGCCGAGCACTTTCAGTAAATTCCAGATCATTTACAGCATCGCCCCGATAAGCAGGAAGCGTTACGCCATTTCTAGTTTCGGATTCATTGCTACGTGGTTTGGCAAACTGACCGGCCATTCGACCAACTTTGATCACCGGCAGGCTTGAGTAATACTGCAAAATTGCAGCCATTTGCAAAATTGTCTTGATGCGATTTCGAATCGAATCAGCGGTTGCAGCTGCAAAAGTTTCAGCACAATCACCGCCTTGTAACCAGAAGGCTTCACCGCGCTGCGCTTGTGCAATGCGATTTTTTAAATCGTCACACTCACCAGCAAAAACTAGCGGTGGCAGACTCTTTAACTCTTTAACCGCTTCAGCTACTTCTGACGCAGCCCAATTAGGTTGCTGGGCAGCTGTAAGCCCCTCATCGAATAAAGAATCTAGATTTGCCATCTGCTTAAGTTATCGAATTAATTGCTTCGCTTGGCGAGCAATTATCCAAAGAAGATCTCCGCTTCTTTGTATAGCTCTGGCTTCACTAATTTAAGTTCAGTTGTGGC
>JBDKLQ010000041.1:0-2969 GCA_039795555.1 Actinomycetota bacterium | reverse complement strand
AAAGTATTTCAACAAATTTAGGTGGCAGCGAAGTAGTCTTGAAAGCAGTTGCTCGCCATAAAAAACGAACCTTTATTGCTTCAACTTCAGAAGTTTACGGAAAGAATCCTAAGCAACCGTTGTCTGAAACAGATGATCGCGTAGTTGGTTCACCTCAAAATTACCGTTGGACCTATAGCGATGCAAAGGCGCTTGAAGAGGCAGTAGCAACAATTTTTTGTAAGACACAAGGTTTGCCTGTAACCACAGTCAGATTCTTTAACACCGTAGGTCCACGCCAGACAGGTGCTTATGGAATGGTGCTACCTAGATTTGTATCGGCAGCGAAGAAGAATGAACCGATAGTGATTCACGGTGATGGATCGCAATCCCGAGTATTTGGTCATGTGGCTGATGCGGTTGCCGGAGTAATGGCGTTGCTAGAATCAGATAAATCAATCGGTGAAGTTTTCAATATTGGTGGCACTGGCGAAGTTACTATTAAGGAATTGGCCGAAAAGGTTATTGCAAAGACTGGCTCAAATTCAGAGATTAAATACATTTCTTATGAAGATGCTTATGGTGCAGGCTTTGAAGATATGCAGCGCAGAGTGCCAAACCTAGCCAAAATTAAGGAATTTACGGGCTGGGAACCGAAGCGTAATTTAGATCAAATTATCGAAGATATTGCAGCTTCGATTTAACGGGTGAGCTCTTTTAACGCGTCTGAATATTGCGAACTTTTCGGCGCAAATTCTTTAATCTTATTTATTAATTCCTGTGCTTTTGCTGGTTCATTAATTTTCACATAATCACGCCCAAGTTCTAACAAATTTTCAGCGTTATATGGGTCTATGACCGCTGCTGCCTCCCTAGATTTAATAGCTTCTGTAAAACTTCCTAATTTTTCTTGGGATGAAGCTAAGAAATACCAAGCACGATAATCCTTAGGATCCAAATGAATAGCTCTTTTGGCGGCCGCGGCGGATTGCTTAAAGGCTTCATCTTGGTACAGAGAATTAGCTGAAAGAATTGGCCATTCGGCATTCAGTGGCTCACGATTTTCTTCTTGCTTAAGAAGCTTTTCCTTGGCTACCGCATATTCTTCATTGTTCTTTGGAATTTGTGTATAAAAGGCGGTTCTCATTCCAGATTGCGTATTTAGCTGAAAAATAAATAGAACAGACATCGACATAAGCACGATAATTGCTACTACTTTATTTATAGTAAATTCATTCCTCTTACTAATAACTTCAGAAGGTCTTGCGCATATTATTCCGGCGAAGAGCCATCCCCAAAGCGCTATTGATGGAGTATCAACGGAGATAAGACTCTGGGCTTGAATAGCTATCCAAATTGAAGAGATCGTGAGATAGAAAAATCTTTTCTCACTTTCTAATCTAAAGCGCTGAATAAAAATTCTCACGACCAATATATTGAGCAAAAGATAAAGTATCGAAAGTAAGAGCCCACCGGTTGCAGCAAATTGCAGATAAATATTGTGTGCATTGTCGCTATATGCGTCTATGCCATTTCGCAGCACCTGATTCAGGTCCCTATAGCTGCGATAGTTGACTCCAAATCGTTCAAAACCAACGCCGAATATTGAATTTTCTGCAATCATATTTTGAGCCGTGCGCCAAAAATCTCCGCGGTAAGAAACCGATTGTTTGTAAACGATATTGGCCAGTGGACCAGTTTGAAATAGCCCTAATATGAAAAGGAAAAGTCCAATGATCGAAATCCCAACAGCTGCCAATCCAGCAGGCTTATTTAAGTTGAATAGCAAATAGACAAGAATTGGTGCAATTCCAATGGCTAATGAAACATAACCTTGTCTTGCGTTCGAAGCGTAGATATTGAAAATCGATAACAAGACTATAATCGCTCCAAATATTCGCCATTTTAGATTTCTTGTTTTTTCGACAAATAAACTAAATCCACCAATACCCAACAGCGCTGCAAAGGCACCTGCGAAATTCGGGTTACCGAATACTCCAATGATGCCCTCATATACCAGGTTCCAGTTGAAGGGATCGAGTTGCAATTTCTGCATTGATCCATAGATTAAAGCAATTGCTCCGATGACTAGAAATGTATTAAATACATAAACTTGTTTATTAAAAGGAAATTTTCTAGCTTGCCACATCAATACAATAAGTGACAAGTAAAAAAGTACTCCTAAAGAACGCCCTTGAACTCCGAATAAAGTCACCCATTTATAATCGGACTTAATGAGTAAAATAAAAAGCCAAATTGAAAAAGAAATCAGAATTAATTCCAAAGGATCTTTAGTTAATTTTCTTGGAATTTTGAAATCGCTCAAAAAATACCAAGTAGCTCCCAATACTAAAATTATTGCTTTAGGAATTAGAAAAGCGTCCATTGCATTCGGCAAAATAGCCAAAGTTACTAGTGAAGCAAAGAGCGCAAAACCAAGATTCTTTTCTTTTTTTGCGGTCTTAGCTTTAGCCATGTACGAATTTTAGGTGGTTATAGTTAATATTTCGCTATAAACCAACAATTTTGGCTTGTTTTGGTAGAGATCCTGTGCAGTCAAAAACCATGGGCGCACTTGCGATTAGTGCCTGTTTATCAATTGCGTCGTGAGCTACAGCTAGTACCGCAATATCACAATTAGAAATTGGCGAAGTACCCGCCACAAGTGGATCATGTCTAACTATTTCTGCCCCTAATACTTCCAACGCATCAATCAGCAGTAAAGAAGGTGATTCCCGAAGATCGGAAATATTCGCTTTATAAGAAATTCCAGCCACTAATACTTTCTTTCCTGTTAAGCCGCCCACTAGGTTCGATATTCGATTAGCAACATACGAAGGCATTTCAAGGTTGATTTCATTAGCTAAATCAATGAATGATGCTTCAATGCCTGCATTTTCGGCCGCAAATGAAAGGTAGCTTGGATCTACCGGGATGCAGTGACCACCAACCCCCAAACTCGGATTGAATTTCATAAAACCAAAAGGTTT
>JBDKLQ010000040.1:0-2563 GCA_039795555.1 Actinomycetota bacterium | reverse complement strand
CCGTTAAGAGTTCGCGCACACCGACCTCGTCGTCGACAACTAAAATGGTTAATTTCATACCCGTATCTTCTTATTAATTTTCTTTATTTTCGAGAATTAAAAGGTACTTTAAAGAGAACCGACAAAAATTTCACAGAGTATTCACAAAGTCTTGAGCCATGATGCTCTCAGTGAAAACCCGAAAAGTTCGGGATAGAAATGGAGCAAGATGAAGAAGTTATTCAAGTCGAGCCTAACATTGTTGATGGTTTTCTCGATTCTGTCTGGTGGCAACTTAGTTGCTAAAGCTGAGGAAGCATCAACTCCAACTGTTCAAAACACAGTAGATGCGAATGCTGCTAAACAAGCTCGGATTGCAGAAAAAGCAGCAAAGAAGTCTGCAAAAGAAGCAGAAAAGCAAGCAAAGCTAGCTGCTAAGGCTGCAAAAGATAAAGCCAAATCTGATTATCAAAACGCCAAGAAGATTTACAAAGAAGCAAAAAAGGCAATTAATGATAAATTCAAAAATGCGGTTAAGGCTGCACGTTCTGCATTTAAGTCTGCAAAGAATTCAACTTTAACTCCAGAACAGTTGAATCAACTTGTCAGCACAAGAGATTCCGCAATTGCTGCCGCAACAGCAACTCGTGATTCTGAAATAGCTGCCTTAGGTGCCGCACCGGTAAAACCAGTTAATTAATTCTCCCTCGGTTGGTAATAAAACCCCGTCAGAACTTTCATCAGTTTTGGCGGGATTTACCTTTAAATTAGCCCAGATAGATCATCTGGAATCTCAATACTGGTTAAAAATTTCTTTGGATCTTGTAAATCTTTTTCAGCTGGCAAAATTCCAGACCAAATTTTGTCGCGAGCGCTAATGTCTTTGCTCGAACGAATTTCGGTAAAGAAATTGGAAGCTTCTCGCGCAAGTTTTGGCGAAACTTCTAAATTAAAAATTGCTCGAAATAGCTGTTGCGTTGGCGAATTTACAGCGCGCTCGCGACGTAGCATTTCGCGTAAGTTTGAAATTGTTGGCAAGCGATCACCGGCAGCCAAAGTAATAACCTCATCAGTCCAACCATCGATTAAAGCGAGCGCAGTCTCGAGTTTTTCTAAGGCAACTTTCTGAGCTGGACTCTCTTCCGGCGTAAAAATTCCGCTATTTAATGCAATAGTGAAACTCTGCGGATTGCTTGGATCAAATTCGCCATTTTCTAAAGCAGCTTCGGCTTGGCGTTGCATCGCATCTAAATCGATATGAATCCCGCGGCCATATTCGGTGATTGCGCTTTGTAAATAAGAAACTAACCACGGATTTGCGGCAAATAATCGAGCGACTGCGTTCTCGCGAAGCGCATGGAAAATTTCAATTTCCGTGCGTGGAATATTCAAATCAGCGCCCCATTTATCAACGTTTTGTGGCAGTAGCGATGGTTTAACCGGATCAATCAGTGGCAGCGCCGCATCATGTGCCCCGGTGCTCTTATTTCCAATTGCGCCAATAACTTGGCCTAATTGCGTTGCCAACATCTGTCCGATAAATGCACGAAGTACTTGGCCCATTGCACCGATTTGCGCTGCTGCCATTTGCCCGCTCTCGCCAATTTCATCGGCACCTTCGGTAGCTTTGGCAATCAGCGAAGTCACAGCATCTGTTAAACCTGCTGCAAGTGGCGTCATTGTTGCCTGCCAGCCGGCAATGGAATCGTTTAACCAATCAATCGGACTGACCGCAGGGCGATCTGTGGCAACGCTAGGGAAAACCGTTGCAGCATCTAGCCAAATATTTGCAATGGAGAAAGCTTCTTGAATTCTGGCTTGGTCATTTGCGCCAATTGGTTGGCTACCTTGGCTAAAAATCGCAGCTTTAGCGTTTTCACGAATTATTTCTTTTGGTAAAACCTCACCGTTTGCTGAGGCGTTTGCCAAGTTACTAATAAACCCAAATGGATTTCCCCCGGCGAAAGGTCCAAGTTTGGCGATTTCAGATTGAAATTGCGCCATCAAATTGTTTAGGTCAAAGCTATTGTCGCCACCGTTTTTTTCGTCGCGCGAATTGTCATTCGAGCCATCGCTCGAATCGTCGTTCGAGTTATTTGGGGTAAATCCGAAAGGTGCCATGGTTACTGACAATAACCATCAAAGGTGAGAAAAACTTCCCGGGCCAATAGAATTCGACTATGTCCAGCGCCGCGCTCGCCCTGATCTGGTGGATCGTTCCCGCCATCGCCCTAATTGGCGCTCTTGGATACGTGGTCTGGGTATCAAAATTTAAAAAACGCTTTGAGAGTGAGACCACTCGCTCCGTTGGCAATTTCAAGAAATTCCAAGATTCGTTTCGCAAATAATTTTCGCTAGTGTATGGCCATGGCTTCCCCGAGACCGAACTTCACTCGTAGCCCATTAGCGCTTACTGCGTTAATAATTTTTATTCTCGGTGGCGTTTTAATTTCACTTAGTTCATTTTATGCTGATTGGCTTTGGTACAAATCAGTTGGCTTCTCAACTGTATGGAGCACAACGCTCTCGACAAAAATATTCTTATTTTTAATAGGTGGCGTACTTACTGCGGCAGTCGTAACAT
>JBDKLQ010000039.1:0-3363 GCA_039795555.1 Actinomycetota bacterium | reverse complement strand
TCACCATCAAATCCGTTAGCGATTCTAAGTCGACTTTCTTGCGCCCTCTGAATCCATCAAGGAGAGGAAACACTTTTAAGTTCTTCAATAGTTCAAGTGCCTGAACTTTACTAATTGGCGCAAGGGCCATCGCGGAATCTTTGTGAATCTCCGCGTTCACGCCTCCTGCGCCAACAATAAGTATCGGGCCAAATCTTGGATCTCTCTTCATTCCAACCAATATTTCTACAGAATCAGCTGTCTCAATCATAGGTTCCATGCTGACATCTCTGCATTGAGTTGAAGCAACAATTTTTTGATATGCCTCTATTGTTTCAATATAAGTTTTGCGATTTAGTGACACACCGTTTTTGTCGCTCTTATGTGTTTGACTCAAGGATTTCAAGACAACCGGAACACTAATTAAACCAAATTGCGATTCAAGTTCGCTTACATTACTGACTCTGAAAACTGGCATACTCGGCAGACCAAAGTTGCTCATTTCATTTCTTAAACTCACATAATCTAAAGTCGTAATTCTTGGCAAAGTTCCATTCTGAACTAACAATTCAGTCATTGATGGTCGGCGCAATACTTTAAATGCAAAAACTGCGTCCACAATATTTGTGAAAACTGGTATACCAGCAGCTTTAAAATGCGAAAGCGCTTTGGAATCACGAGCCATTGAATGGATAACAATTGGTTTTAGGGATTTGCGTGAAATATCAACTAATTTCTCTGCAGCTTCAATTTCCGATTCAGCCAGCCCTCCCGCAAATGGATTATTTGATGAATATCCTCCAAAATATCCAGTAATTAACACGCCGTCTATTTCATTTTCGCTTAGTAGTTCTCCGACTGAATCGCTATAACTCAATAAATCTTGTTCACCATAGCCTGCTAAGTCCACGGGATTAATTACGGAAGATGGTGGCCAAAGTCGATCCTGCAACCTCTTTTGAATGGCATCTGAAAGTTCTGGCATTTCAAAATTTGAATCCTCTAACAAACTGCAAGCAATCGTTCCGTGCCCCCCGCCATCGGTAACAATTCCGATTTTATGCAAGTTCTGAACAAATCCAGTACTCAATACCTGTGCGGTAATTGCGACTTCCATTGGTGTGTTTACTTTTACAACACCAGCGTATTTACATGCAGTGGCTACTATTTCAGATTCGGATGCCAGCGCACCTGTATGCGATCCTGCACTTCGAAGTGCCGCACCAGATCCGTTTGTTGCCAAGAGAATTATTGGTTTCCCTGAATCAAAAGATGCTTGGCAGGCACGAATAAATTCACGTCCATCAATAAAGTCTTCAACGTACAGTGCAATGATTTTCGTTCCCGAATCTGCCACACAACTTTGAATGGCGTCCACCAACGTTACATCTGCTTGATTTCCTAGAGATATAAATCTTGAAAACCCAATTCCTATCTCTTTAAAAAGAACATCGAATTCCAAAGCCAGATTGCCGCTTTGAGAAATTAGTGCAACATTCCCCGGCGTAAAGTCACTTGCCGCCAAAAAAACTTTTTTGTTGTTATCTGAAATTCCTAGACAATTCGGACCAATCATCCTGATGTTTTTAGATTTTAACTTCTCTTTACATCGATTTTGAAGTGTCAAGCCTTCCGCCCCCAACTCAGCGAAACCAGCAGTTATTGCTAAAACACATTTAACGTTTCTCTCAATAGCATCGTCGATGACTTGTTCGAAAGCACTTACCGGCACAGCAATTACGACTAAATCCAATTCACCTGGAATTTCCGAAAGTGCCCTATAACTTTTTTGTCCAAGCACTGCTTCGGCTCTTGCATTAACCAAGTAAATTTCACAATTTTCACTTCTAAGTGCCTGCTTTCCAATTGTGTGCCCCCATTTGGAGTGATCGTCACTGGCGCCAACAATGGCAATTGTTTTTGGAGAGAAAAAATGTTGAAGGCTGTCCCTCACTTTCCACTCCATTTAGGGTTTCGTTTTTCATTAAATGCCGCGATTCCTTCATTAGCATCATCACTATCAACTAAGGAGCCCTGAATAGGAAAACCCTTTTCTCTTAGTTTTGAATTTGCAGATTGCAAACTTAAGCCATCTGTGCCTTGCCATATTTCTAAGATTGCAGCAATAGATAGCGGAGCCATCTGCGAAATGGATTTTCCAATTTCAATCGCTTTTGATTTCAATTCATGGAGTTGGACAACTTGGCTCACTAAACCCCACTGAAGTGCGGTTTGAGAATCTATTTTTCGACCTGTCATTAATACTTCGGCCGCGCGACTTTTCCCAATAATCCGTGGAAGCCTCAACACGCCTCCAGCATCGGCAATAATCCCAAGGGATGCCTCTGGAAGGGCGAAGGAGGCATTCTCGGCGGCAACAATAAGATCACACGCTAATGCGAGTTCAAAACCTCCGCCGTATGCGATTCCATTTACTGCCGCGATTAATGGTTTTCGGCGATCAAACAATTCAGTAATTCCCGCGAAGCCACCTGGGCTGTAATCGGTATCGGCTCTTTCGCCTTCCGCCGCAGCCTTTAAGTCCCAGCCGGCACTAAAAAATTTTTCACCTGCTCCAGTGATAACTCCGACCCTAATATTCGGTTCATTCTCAATTACTTTAACAAAGTCATAAATTTCTCTACTCGCAGATGCATTGATTGCATTAGCTTTAGGTCGATCAATTGTAATGACTGCGATTTCTTCGAGAATTTCAAAATTGATATCAGGCATTTATTTTTCCAATGGACGCAAAATTGCTCTTGAAATGATGTGCCGCTGAATTTCACTTGTTCCATCCCAAATTCTTTCAACGCGTGCATCTCGCCACCATCTTTCGATTTTAGCTTCGCTCATGAGTCCCATCCCGCCAAACGCCTGCACAGCGCGGTCTGCAACTCTGCCTAGAGTTTCAGTTGCAAAAAGCTTCGCCATTGCCGCATCTGTATCGGTCATTTTTCCAATATCCAGTTTTGATGCCGCCTGCAATGTGAGTAATTCAGCAGCAGCTACTTCTGTAATGCTATCTGCCATCGGAAACGAAACTCCCTGGTATTGACCGATATTCTTCCCAAACTGTTTACGTTGAGATACCCAATCAATAGTGCTCTCAAGGATGCGTTGGGCTCTGCCTACTGAATTTGCAGCAATTACGAGTCTTGCTGCGCCTAGCCATTCACCCATTAATTCCAAGCCGCGTCCTTCTTCACCCAATAAAGTGTTCGCGTCGACTTGGACATCAACAAATGAAAGTTCACATTGATGGTAACCGCGGTGGGATACACATTGAGATCCTCTTGTTACGGTTAATCCTGGAGTATCAATATCGATTAAGAATGCAGAAATTTCATTACGTGGACCTTTGCTAGTTTCCGTCTCTCCAGT
>JBDKLQ010000038.1:0-4618 GCA_039795555.1 Actinomycetota bacterium | reverse complement strand
CATTAAATCTCGAATAGCTTTCTGATTTTCAGCATCGATTCTGATGGCATTAATACTGATTGCTGTAAGCGCGGTTGAGATGGAAAGGAATAGAGCAAGCGCAGTAAATTTTTGATTACGCTGAACATCTTTAGTTCGGTATTTCATGCCGCGAACCCAATTTGAAAGCACGCCAGCACGTATTGGTAATTCAACCCACCGCAATGAAATGTCAGCTAGAGCAAATACCACCAGGACTCGGAAAAGATATAGCGCCCAAGTTGCGCCAGCTAAATCCATTGCCGGTCTAGTTAATTGAAAGACGATCCAATGCCACAGATAAATGGCATATGAGCGTTCACCTATCCAGACAAGAAATGGATTTTGTAGCAAATGACCAAGACGTGAAGCCGGGTGAACAATTGACATAATGATGCAGCAACCAAAAAAGGCAGCTAATGGAAAGGCTATGCGATAAGCCGTAGGATCAGATTCTTGTACGAATAAAAATGTTGCAAAAATTCCTAGAAGACCAAAAACACCGATTCCGTCAATAAAGTCTTGTGCGCGTTTCTCAATGTCAATTCGCAAATTTTGTGGAATCCAACTTACGGCAAGAGCCGATCCCAAAAACAAACCAATTGAATGTGTGTCGGTACCAAAATAGATGTGACTTACTTTTGTTCCAGCACTTGCATCTAAACTAATTGAAGCAATCACTAAAACAACGCCAGAGATCAAAGCGATAGTTAATGCTGCAATTGGAATCTTTTTTCGTCCAAAATATTTGAGAATAAGGAGAATAACCAGTGGCCAAAGGAGATAAAACTGAGCCTCAACACCCAATGACCAAGTGTGCTGAAGAAGTGGGGGTCGCCCAAAACTTTCGAAATAGTCTTGCTTCTTGTAAACCAACCACCAATTCATTAATCCCGTTAAGGCAAATGGTGCATCTTTGAGAAATCTAAGCATGCTGTCTGGTGCCCAAATTCCTATGAAGAAAGCGGTAACAAGGATCATAAAAATTAATGGCGGTAGTAGTCGGCGAAGACGAGCAATATAAAAACCGCGAAGGTCCAAGCCGCCACTTCGTGCAATTGAATCAAGCAACAACCGAGTTATCACATAACCTGAAATAACAAAAAATAAATCGACACCTAAAAATCCACCTGGAATCCAACTTAGTTTTAAGTGATAAAGAATTACAGCAACTACAGCGATGGCGCGCAAGCCATCAATTGCGGGGATATATCTAATCCCACGGGAAGTTGACATGCAATTTGATTTCTAGGAAATTATTTTTTTGTTTTTTTCGGCGCAGCTATCGCTTTACGAGTACGCTTACTTACAACTTTTTTAGGTGTTGTTGTAAGCGGAGTACCATCTTCTCGAAGATTTGCGACAATCTCATTTTGCAATTCTTTCAATTTTGAAAAAGATCCAGTAAGTCTTTCGCGAGAGGACTTAATTGCTTCTTCGGCCGCATCTAGTGACTGATTTTGAATTCGATATAAACGTTCGGCTTCCGAAATTACTCCATTTAGCCATTGGCGATACTCATCTATTTCGCGCACCGCGCCACTTACAATTTTGGTTCGTTCACGCTTGGCATCGCTTACCAATTCATGTGCCGTTGATTCACCTTCGGAAATCAATTCTTCGGATTTTTCAGTTGCTTCGGCAACTAATTCTTCCGCTTCATTTTCAGCGGCTTTCAAATATTTTCGACCACGCGATTCAGCTTGACTTAGAATCTGCTCCGCTTTTTGTTGAGATTCAGAGATGGCTTCTTTTACGCGCGTAGCAGTTTCATTGATCAGTCGATCTGCTTGCGCTTGTGCCTTTGCTTCGCGAATTTGTGCTGACTTAATCATGGTCAAGGCAGTTTCGGTCGCCAAAACTTCAAATTCTTCTCGTGAAAGCGAACGGATATCGCGGCGGGAACGTAAATCTGCTAATTGCGATTCAAGTTCGCGGATACGTTCAACTGAGTTTGTGCTTGGCTCAACATCATCTTGGGTATCGCCTTTGTAGCCAACCCAACTAAGGAATGGTTTCTTATTTGCCATCACTTACTCCTGCACATAACTAGATTAAATCTCGGATATTAGGGGGATAGGTTATTCCAGAAAGGCCTAAGTAAAAACCCGCAGATCTTGGAGAAATTCGGGCTTACTTATTGCGCCAGACTGCGATGAATACGCCTATGTATTGGCTCGCCCAAGCAGCTAATACGAAAATATGGAAAAGTTCATGGAAACCAAAATATTTGGCATTTCGCCCTGGTGCTTTTAATGCATAAAAAATTGCTCCAATGGAATATAGCAATCCGCCCAAAACAATTGGAATTAAAACTGTTAAACCACCGGAGTTATAAAGTTCGGGCAAATAAATAATTGCCGCCCAGCCAAGGATGATGTAATTGCCAACATATAACCAACGCGGGGCCCGAAGCCAGAGCATTCTCGCTGCAACGCCAAATAGTGCACCGATCCAAATTATGGTTAATAAAATCCTACGTTGATTTCCGTCCAACAAGGTCACTGCAAATGGAGTGTAAGTTCCAGCAATCAACAAATTTATATTTGCATGATCCCAGCGGCGCCAGAGCGCTTTTGCTTTCGGCTGCCAAGGAACGCGGTGGTATATCGCCGAAACGCTAAAAAGAGTTAGGGCACTCAATCCATAAATACCTACCGCAAATTTTATTGAATTCTCACTTAACAAAAAGAGTACCAACGAAGCCACAAAAACAACTGGTACTGCGCCCAGATGAAACCAGCCCCGCAATTTAGGTGCCATTGGGGTCTGATTTATTGTCTGGTTCATTACTTAATTCTATTCAAAAATATAATGAACCTTGTGACTTTTGAATCGCTCCTGATTTCGGCAGAACGACTGTCAATACCGCGTAAATTCATAGAAATCTGGATTCCAAAAGATAAATTTGTATCGGCTGAATTGATTGAAAACTCTCTTTCAGTCACCAGAGCTGATGAACCATACTTTGGATTTGGGTTTGGACCGAAACCCAAACTTGATCCTCGTTGGACCCAATGTGCAATCACTCGCTCGACGCCACAAGAAGTAACGTCAAATTTCGAGTTGGTAGGTCAATGGGATGCCTATGGAATTGAAACTCAGAATTTTGGAATTGAATACCAATTATGTACCGATTTTCAATTAATAAATAATTTAATTGAAAACAATGCGCCAGAACTTTCGATCAGAGCTGAAGATAATGAGGTCATTGCTTGGGTACAGGTCGATAATTCTGCTTTTGGTGCAATCTGCAAATGGGAGTCTGGTGGTCATGTGTTATCGGCAATATTTGTGAAAAAAGAAAAGCGCGGTAAAGGATTGGGAAAACTCATTACTAAAGCGCTAGTTTCCGAAGCTTTAAAACGAAAAATTGATTATGTTGCACTCGGCGTAATGGCAAAAAATGATTTAGCAATCGCTACATATAAATCTGTAGGTTTTGAAGAATTAGGAAAATTCAATTCTTTTAAAACCAAGTAATTGATTTAAATAATGGTGCGGGAGGTGGGACTTGAACCCACACGCCGTAAGGCACAGGTTCCTAAGACCTGCGTGTCTGCCGTTTCACCACTCCCGCAGTGGCCCTTCTCCCAATGAAGTATTTTGCATTGGAACTTGGCAAAGGTTAGAGGTAAGTTTGCGCTACTCCAAATTGGCGTAGCAATTTTCGAGAAATGTAAAGGAAGTCAGATGTCATACCAGCCGAAGCCGTCAGATAAGTTCACTTTTGGTCTTTGGACTGTTGGTTGGCAAGCGCGCGATCCGTTTGGTGATGCGACACGTGATGCACTTGATCCAGTCCGCACTGTAAATGAATTAGCAAAGCGCGGTGCATATGGTGTTACTTTTCACGATGACGACTTGATTCCATTTGGTTCCGATGAAGCAACTCGTCGCACCCATATTGATCGGTTTAAGAAAGCTCTCGAAGAAACCGGAATGAAAGTTCCGATGGCAACTACTAATTTATTTACTCATCCAATTTTTAAAGATGGCGCATTCACTAGTAATGATCGCGATATTCGTCGCTATGCAATTCGTAAAGTAATGAAAAATATCGAATTGGCGGTAGAACTTGGCGCCAAAATTTATGTTTGCTGGGGTGGACGCGAAGGCGCTGAATCAGAAGCGGCTAAAGATGCTTATGTGGCTTTAGAGCGGTATAAAGAAGCATTCAACATCTTGGGTCAGTTTGTAATTGATAATAAATATGACATTAAATTTGCAATCGAACCAAAGCCAAACGAACCTCGTGGCGATATTTTCTTACCGACGATTGGCCACGCACTTGGATTTATCGAGCAACTAGATCACCCAGAAATGGTGGGATTAAATCCTGAAGTTGGCCACGAACAAATGGCGAACTTAAATTTTGTTCACGGAATTGCACAAGCGTTATGGCAGAAAAAGTTATTCCATATTGACTTAAACGGTCAGCGTGGACCTAAATATGATCAAGATTTTGTATTTGGACACGGCGATATTAAGAATGCCTTCTTCCTAGTGGATCTTTTGGAGCGCTACAACTACGACGGACCGAAGCATTTTGATTACAAACCAGTTAGGACTGACGGAGATGCCGGAGTGTGGGCATCCG
>JBDKLQ010000037.1:0-3278 GCA_039795555.1 Actinomycetota bacterium | reverse complement strand
AAGAGCCAACATGGAAGATCCGCCATAAGAAACAAATGGCAAAGTTACGCCTACAACAGGAAATACCCCCGTTGCCGAACCTAAATTAATAATTGATTGAATCGCAATCCAGCTAGCAATTCCAATTCCAACATATTTTGACATTTGATCTTTTGAATTTAGCGAAATTCTTATAATTGCATAAATCAAGATTGCGATGGCTAAAACCACCGAGACGGCACCGACCATCCCGAGTTCTTCGCCAATAATCGAAAAAATGAAATCGGTATGAGCTTCCGGAAGATTGCCCCACTTCTGTTTTGAACCACCCAGCCCAACACCAAAGATGCCGCCGCTGGCTAACGCCATGATGCTGTGAGCCGGTTGCCAACCTGCGTTTTTATAAGTTCCGTCGGCAAACGGATTTAACACTGCCAAGAATCTTTCGCGCCGATATGGCTGGCTTAAGACCAAAGTAACAACTGCCAAAATTCCGATTGAGGATACAAAACCAACAAATCTAGCTGGTAGACCACTAATCCAAATTAAGGCTAACATGATTGACCCAATCACAATAGCCGAGCCAAGGTCTTTCCCTAACAATACTAAAAGCAGGGAAAGAAAAAATCCTCCAACCAAAGTGATTGCAAAATTACGATCACGCTTTGTGTTCTGGCGAGAAATTAAATAACCCGCCCATAAAATTAAGAAGAATTTGGCCACTTCACTTGGTTGTAGATCAAATGGACCAAACGTAATCCAGTTTGTATTTCCATTAACTGATTTACTGATTGATTTAATCTGCAAGAGAGAGAGCATTGCTATGGAGATCCAAACACCCACTCGGGCAGATCTTTTCCAGGCATCAAGTGATAATTGAGAAGCAAACCAAGCTAACGGCGCGCTTAATATTATGGCGGCGGCTTGCTTCCAGCTAAGGCCGTAAATTGCACCCGTTTGGGCAATCGCTGCAGCAGAAGAGGCCGAAAAAACCATTACCAAGCCACCGAGAGTTAGGAATGCAACGGAGCCAATAAACATTTGATAGTAACGTTTCATCACTTCACCTGCTCGTTAATTTGAGCTACAAATTGATCGCCGCGATCTGCATAAGATTTAAATTGATCCATAGAGGCACAGGCGGGCGCAAGTAACACCGTATCGCCTTCCGTTGCCAATTCCAGAGCTCGACTAATTGCCTTTGCCATGACTGATTCACCATCAATATATTCAAAAGTAAGTCCGTGTTTTTTTAATTCGGTAGCAATTAAATCTCGATCGGTTCCAATTAGAAGTGCGTGTTTGATGCGTGGCTTGGCGCGAGCAACCAATTCCGTCATAGATGCGCCTTTAGCTAAACCACCGGCAATCCAAATTGCTCGATTGCAAGCCAAAATTGAAGCTAGCGCTGCATGCGGATTTGTTGCCTTAGAGTCGTTGACCCAACTAATGCCATCTTTCTCAAGCACAATTTCAATTCGATGGCGGCCTGGGCGAAAAGTTGTGATCGAATTTCGAATATCGGTTAATTCCATTTCGGCCGCTCTGGCAATTCCGGCGGCAGCAAGCGCGTTAAGTACATTATGCGGAACTGTTGGAACGACTTCAGTTAATTCTGCAATCAACCCAGCTTCCATTGGGTCGGGTACAAATGCACGATCAACCAATAAGTTTTCGACTAGGCCAAGCTCGCCGGCATTTGGAGTTTCGAGCGAAAAGAATATTTTTTTACCTGGCCAGCTTTGAGCAGATTTTACAATCGCACCATCTTCACCATTAAGAATTCCAATTTCAGCGTGCGCTAATAATTTAATTTTTGCTGCAGCATAATTTTCAAAACTTCCATGCCAATCTGTGTGATCGTCTGCAATATTCAAAATTGCAACTGCCCTGAATTGAGCTTTTCTAAGCCAGTGTATTTGAAAAGAGGAAAGCTCTAGAACTAAAAATCGGTGCCCTTCGGTAATGGATTCAATCACCGTTTTACCTACATTGCCGCATGCAATTGAATTTTTTATCATGGTAGCCGCTAATTCAGTAGTCGAAGTTTTGCCGTTCGTGCCGGTTATTGCATACCAAATTTGTCCAGCCGGGCGATATTCCCATGCCAAATCAATCTCATTGGTTATTTCGATTCCCTTTTTTTGTAATGCGAGAATTAATGGATGGGTCGGCTTCCAACCCGGAGACACCACCGCAAAATCAAAATCTAAATTTTCTAAATCTGTTATTGGATGGGTATCAAAACTAGTTTCTTTTTCGTCAGAAACTTTCACTATCGCACCTTTTGAAATTAAGAATTTAGCGACAGCGCTTCCGGTAACGCCTCCGCCTAAAATTAGCGCGCGTTTACCAACCATTAATTTACAACCCACTGGGCATAAAACAGACCTAGACCGATCGCCACTGAGAGTCCAGCAATAATCCAGAATCGAACCACGATCGTCACCTCACCCCAACCCATTAACTCAAAATGGTGTTGCAAGGGAGCCATTTTGAAAATTCGCTTTCCACCCGAAAGTTTGAAATAAGCAACTTGGATGATTGTTGAAAGCGTAATGATTACAAAAAGTCCACCAATTAAAAGTAATAAAAGTTCTGTCCGAGTGGTTACCGCTAACCCGGCTAAAGCACCACCAAGGGCAAGTGAGCCGGTGTCGCCCATGAAAATTTTTGCTGGTGAAGTGTTCCACCATAAAAACCCAGTACATGAGGCAGCCAGTGCTGCGGCAAGAACTGCCATATCGAGAGGATCGCGAACAGAATAACAATTAGGAGTAGTAGCAAGTGCACATGACTGACCAAATTCCCAAACACCAATTAATACAAAAGCTAAAAAGGACATAACTGAAGCACCGGTCGCTAAACCATCTAAACCATCGGTTAGGTTTACGCCATTACTTGTCGCAGTAACCATAATTACTACCCAAATCACAACTAAAACTGCACCGAGCGTAATCCCGGTTTCTCTTATGGCAGATAAATTTTGGGAAATTGGAGTAAGTCCATCGCGATCTGGGAATTTCATTCCTAAAACAGCAAAAGTTGCCGCAACTAGAACTTGGCCGCCAATTTTTTGCCAAGCACTCAAGCCCAGAGATCTCTGCTTAGCTACTTTAAGCCAATCGTCTAAAAATCCAACAAAGCCCAGACCAATAAATAGTCCAATGACCAAAATTGCGGAAGTTGAAATTGCCGTACGAGAAATTAAGTGGGAAATTAAATACCCGGTTACTGCTGCGAAGGCGATGACAATGCCACCCATAGTTGGGGTTCCGCGCTTAACGTGATGGGATTTT
>JBDKLQ010000036.1:0-2772 GCA_039795555.1 Actinomycetota bacterium | reverse complement strand
ATCAACGATTGAAAAAACGCTATGCACTTGGAATTCTCTCAAGCGACTGCATCTCCTCTTCAGCTTATGGCTCCGAACAAATTTTAATTGCGTTATTGCCAGCTTTTGGTTTGGCTGCTTTTGGTTTGTTGATGCCAATGACGGCAGTTATTTTGGCGATTTTAGTAATAATTACTTTGAGTTATCGAAATGTAATTGAGGTTTACACCAAAACTGGTGGTGCATACATAGTTTCCCGAGATAACTTCGGTTCGACTGTATCGATTGTTGCTGCTGTTGCGCTAATGCTGGATTACATCGTGACGTTGGCAGTTCAATCAGCTGCCGGGGTCGCAGCAATTATTTCGACCTTTCCATCGCTGTTGCCGTGGAAAGTTGAAATGTCTTTGGCGGTAATTGTCCTTTTAACTTACGGAAATCTGCGCGGTGTAAAAGAAGCCGGAAAAGCATTCGCACTTCCAACTTATATCTTCTTAGTTGCCATGATCATCACTTTCACAACTGGATTGTGGAAATATTTCAATGGTAATTTGGTGATGCTTGATACCAACCAACCCGGCGCAATTTCTATTGGTACCGAACAAGGGTTATTGACTGTTGCTTCAATTTTTATTTTGCTCAGAGCATTCGCAAATGGTGGATCATCCCTAACTGGCTTAGAAGCAATTAGCGATGGTGTGGCGTTATTCGAAGTTCCAGAACATAAAAACGCTCGCCGCACTTTGGTAATAATGAGTGCAATTCTGGGCACGCTAGTTCTTGGCGTCTCATGGTTTGCTTACAAAATTCATGCAATTCCGTATGAAAGCGGAACACCAACAGTAATTTCACAAATTGCAAAGGTTTCGTTAGGCGAAGGCGCCACTGGCCAAATTCTCTTTATCTTTGTTCAGTTTGCAACTACCTTGATTTTATTTGCCGGCGCAAACACAACATTTAGCGCCTTCCCAATTTTGTGTAATTTCGTAGCAACCGATGGTTTCTTGCCAAAACAATTAACTAAACGTGGCCATCGATTAACTTTTTCAAACGGAATTATTTTCTTAGCAATCGCAGCTGCAATTTTTATTGTCACAACGGGTGCCTCAGTTGAACACTTGGTGGCGTTCTACGCCCTCGGTGTATTTACCGGCTTTACGTTGGCCGGTTACGGCATGACCCGCCACGCACTGCGCAACCGACCAAATAATTGGCGATTAAAAGTTTTTATTAATTCCTTGGCCGGAACAGTATCAATTTTGGTCGTCATTATTTTCGCCATCGTGAAATTTACTGAAGGCGCTTGGATTATTTTGTTAATAGCAATTGTCGGAATCCTTTCGCTGCTTCGATTAAATCGCCTTTACGTCCGCGAACAAGAAGTTTTGGCACTTGATCGCGAGCGCCAGCGGGCAACTTCAATTACTCGTCATGATGTAACAGTCCTGGTTGATTCGGTGGATGTGGCCACGGTTGGCGCAGTTCGATACGCCCGCAGTTTGAATCCGCATACTTTAAATGCGGTTCACTTTGTGATTGACGATCGTCGCGCCGATGCAATTAAGAAAGCGTGGGCAAATACCCCGGCGCTAGATGACATCACTTTGGAATTAATCGATTGTCCAGATCGCCGATTAGCAAATGCAGCAATGGATTACGCAATCCGAGCCACACAAGATGGCGATCATGAATTAACACTGCTGCTACCTCGTCGTGCTTACAGCCGAGTTCTTGGCAAATTGCTTCATGATCAAACTGCGGAAGAAATCGCGCGACCAATTTCGCAATTACCAAGAGTGGTTGCAACCATCGTGCCATTTGACGTTGCTAAATTATTAGAAGGCGGCCCAATTGAAATTCACAACAAAGAGAAGCAATCCGTGCCAGTAACTCGTAGCGCGCCAAGCAAAATGGTTCCGCCAGAAAATTTTGAACCAATTAGCCACTACTCTGAAAAAGTAATCAAAATCGGCGAAATTAAATGGCGCAAACGCGCACATGTTCAAGGACGGGTAACTGCAATTCGCACAGCGCCAACAGGTTCTGCACCAACTGTAGAAGTTGAAATGTGGGATGAAACTGGCGGAGTAACGTTGCAATTTTTGGGTCGCCGAAATATTGCTGGCCTTGATGTTGGTTCGCAGCTTCGTGCCGAAGGAATGGTTGGCGAAACTGATGGATTGTTAACAATTCTTAATCCATCTTACGAATTACTTCATTAAGAAATAATTATTACTGGCGGTGGCGGTGGGATTTGAACCCACGGATGAGTTTCCCCATCACACGCTTTCGAGGCGTGCTCTTTAGGCCGCTCAGACACGCCACCGTGAATTATTTTAATCGCGTTTAGCTGCGAAAAATTCCTTCAATAATTGCGCACATTCCTTTTCCATAACGCCGCCAACGACCTCTGGTTTATGTAATTGACGCGGATCGCGCAATAAATCCCATTGCGAACCAACTGCGCCAGCTTTTTCATCCCACGCACCAAAGACAACTTTTTTCATTCGCGCTTGTGCAATTGCGCCGGCACACATTCCGCATGGTTCCAATGTGACAACTAAAGTGCACTCTTCTAATCGCCACGAGCCCATCGCCGATGAAGCACGTTTAATCGCAATAATTTCGGCATGTGCCGTTGCATCTTTCAACAGTTCGCGTTGATTTGCACCAGTTGCAATCAAATCACCACGGCCATTTAGAACAATGGCGCCAATCGGTACATCACCGCCAGCCACCGCAGCAGCGCGAGCTAAATCAATTGCTTTGCTCATCGCTTCTTCGTATTTCATA
>JBDKLQ010000035.1:0-8169 GCA_039795555.1 Actinomycetota bacterium | reverse complement strand
GAAGCTTTCGATAACTCAGCATACGGCGCAGTAATCATGGACAACTTAGCTGCTTGTATGAATAACAAAGGTAAGTACGCAGCATTCGTTGGCAACGTAACAGCTGAAAGCCACATGCAGTGGGTAGCTGGTGCACTTGCTCAGGCGAAGAAGAAGTATCCAGGTGTAACACGCGTTGCAGAACCATTTGAATCAAAAGAAGATGCTGACGTTGCGTATAACAAGACAAAAGAAATCTTGAAGCAATATCCAGACATCACTGGTTTTGAAGGTTCATCAGCAAATGACGTTGTCGGTATTGGACGCGCAGTTGAAGAACTTGGTCTAAATGACAAGATCTGCGTTATGGGAACTTCAATTCCTTCAATGACAAGCAAGTATCTTGCTACTGGTGCAATTGACAAGATCTTCTTCTGGGATTCAGCACTTGCTGGTAAAGCAATGTTGACCATGGGAAAGATGATTCTTGCGGGCCAGAAAATCAAAGCAGGAACAAACTTGAAGATTCCTGGCTACACAAATCTAAAGCAGAGCAAGACCAATCCAAAGACTTGGACCGGATCTGCTTGGGTTATTGTTGACAAGAACAACATGTCAAAGTATCCAATCTAATAAATTGGATATTACCTTTAATTAACGAGGGTATAGATGGGGCGCGGATTCCGCGCCCCATCGCTTATTTAAAGAATCACACTTATTTTCAAATACAAAAAGTATTAATTGAAGTAAATTAAGCAAAACTGATTAGAACAGGATGGCTCTGACGATGGCAACCCAGTATGGCGTTGAAAATATTGTTAAGAGTTTTGGCGGCGCAAAAGCGCTGTCAGGAGTTTCCTTATCTATTAAACCGGGAGAAATTCATTGCTTAGCCGGCGAGAATGGTTCGGGTAAATCAACACTCATTAAAGTTATGAGCGGAGTCCATTCTCCTGACGCCGGAGTTATTTATTTAGGCGAAAAAACTTTTGAGAGTTTGAACCCTCGTCAAGCTGTGCAAGAAGGCGTACAAGTAATTTTTCAAGATTTTTCATTATTACCAAATTTAACTGTTGCTGAAAACATTGCGTTGCCTGCATTCATATCTGCAAAAAACAAAATGTTTAATAAAAATGAAGCAAAAAGAATAGCCGACGAAGCCATTGAATTAATTGGCGTGGATTTAGACCCAAATGCATTGGTTGCAGAAATATCTATTGCGTCGAAACAGCTCGTGGCAATTGCACGAGCTTTGAATGCAGGCGTGAAGATGTTATTCATGGACGAGGCGACTACAGCCCTTACACGTAAAGAAATTAAAAAACTATTCACTGTAGTTGAAGGATTAAAACAAAGGGGCGTTGCAACAGTTTTTGTAAGTCATAAAATTGATGAAGTCCAAGAAATTTGTAACACAATAACAGTATTAAGAAATGGAAAAGTTGCAGCCGAAGGATTGATGAAAGATTTTAATAGGCAAACAATTTCTTCGGCGATGACCGGACAAAATATTTCTGAATCACGGTTGTTGATTGAAGCTCCAAAAGCTAACAAAAAAGCATTGGAAGTTTCAAAATTAACATCTTTGGGCGCTTTCAAAGATATCAATTTTGATATCAAACCAGGTGAAATTCTTGGCATTACAGGTTTATTAGGTTCTGGTAGATCTGAATTAGCTGAGGCAATATTTGGAATGCATCCTGTCGACGTGGGTTCAATTTCGGTGAACGGCAATAGGCTCAAATTGAATAGTGCAAAAGCGTCATTAAAAGCCGGAATTGGTTATGTTCCTTCGGATCGATTAACTCAAGGTTTATTTCTTGAACAATCAATTTTGCGTAACATGACTGCGGTTGGAATTGAAAATTTTCAAAATCGAATTGGTCTGCTTTCAGTATCAAATATTCGCAACTCGGCAAAGAAATGGATCAATGATTTAAGAATTAAAACTCAAAATTCTGAAAATCCTGTAACTTCTTTATCAGGCGGCAATCAACAACGCGTGGTTCTCGCGAAATGGTTAGCGGTAAACCCACACATCATGATTTTGAATGGACCGACAGTTGGTGTTGATGTGGGTTCTAAAAGAGAAATTTTAGAGATTATTCGAGATAGAGCTTCCGAAGGTATGTCTTTTTTGATTGTTTCTGATGATATTCCTGAATTAATTCAAATCTGCCATAGGGTTGGAGTCATCAAAAATGGCATGTTAGAGAAATTTTTCGAAGAAAATCAATTAGATGAAATTTCAATATACAAGGAGCTTGCCTAATGAATAAGTCTTTTCTCAAGAAGCTCTTTGGCAGGTATGAAGTATTACTTTTAGCTGCAATTATCGTTTTTTCATTAATTATCGGAATTAAAAGTCCAGCATTTTTCTCACTTGCAAACTTATTTGATATTTTCCGATCTTCAGTCGTTCAATTAATTTTTGCTCTAGGTGTTTTAATAGTAATTGTCAGCGGTGGGATTGACGTTTCCTTTCCAGTTCTAGGAATTTTTGCAGGCTATGCAACGGTAGTACTTATGAAAAAGCAAAATTTCGGTGCAGACAATATTTGGATTCCAATCCTAATAGCGATTGCAATCGGAGTTCTATTAGGTGCAATAAACGCGATGGCTATTGCCGGATTTGGAATTCCAACGTTAATTGCCACATTGGGTACCGCCGGAATTTTCCGCGGCTTCATGCTTTCTTACATCGGTTCATCATTTATCTCTGATATTCCAATAGCGCTAGACAAATTTGCAACATCTGATCTGTTGAAAGTGCAAGTTGAAAATCAGCCTCTAGCGAGATTGCATATTTTGATTATTCCGGTCACTTTACTTGTAATCGCTATTTCGTTGATGCTCAATAGAACAATGTTTGGACGTTCAATTTATGCTTTAGGCGGCGGCGTGGAGCCAACGCGTCGTTTAGGTATGGGCGTGCGACGCATCCAAACTAAAATTTATTTACTCGTTGGCGGCTTATCAGGTCTTGCTGGAATTCTTTATGTTTCATTACAACGCAAGGCTAATCCATACGATCTTGCAGGTTCTGAATTAGATGTAATTGCAGCGGTTGTATTGGGAGGCGCAAGCATTATGGGTGGTTATGGAACTGTGACCGGCACCGTTTTGGGCGTAATTTTAATTAATTTGATAAAAGGTAATTTAATACTTTTGGGTGTATCAGGATCATGGCAACGTGCAGCTGTGGGATTACTTTTACTAATAGGCGTAACCGGTCAAGCCATTTCTGAGGTAAGAAAACGTAAAAGGGCGAGAATGACAGCAGCTCTTGAAGAGGCAAATCTATGAACGACTTATTGACCAAATTTAGTCACCGCATTCTCTCTGATCGAAAACTAACTCAGTTACTAGTCATAGCAGTTATAACATTTTCTTCATTCAGTTTGTTATCTAAAGATATTTTCTTTTCCGGAAGCAATTTCACATCTATGGCGTATCAAATTCCTGAAATAGCAATCCTTAGTATGGCCGTTATGTTGTCCATGCTTACTGGGGGAATAGATTTATCGATTGTGGCTATTTCAAATGCAGCTGCCCTGGTAGCCGCATACATTATGACTCACCACGAATACGCCAAAGGTGAAAATGTATATCTTTGGATTCTATTTTCTTGCTTAATAGGCATTGTTGTTGGATTACTTTGTGGTTTAGTTAATTCTGTTCTTATATCAATTTTAGAAGTAACGCCAATACTTGCAACACTAGCAACTCTGACTCTTTTCAACGGGATTGCAATTGGCGCAACAGGCGGCAAAGCAAATTCAGGCCTACCTGAAGAGTTTCTAAGGTTAGGAAATGGAACGTTTCTTGGAATTCCAACGCCATTCATAATAATGTTGATTGTCGCCGGAATTCTCGGAATATTTGTTAACCGAAGTGGAATTGGATTAAAAATCTTTTTGATTGGTACGAATAGAAAAGCAGCACAGTATTCTGTGATGGGTGATCGCAAGGTAATTGCAATTACTTATTTAGTGTCAGCGCTTTTGTCCTCAATAGCAGGCTTGGTTATCGCTTCAAGAACTTCGGCGGCTTCTCCAGATTTCGGGTCTTCCTACATTCTTCTTGCGATAGTAATTGTTGTACTTGGCGGAGTTAATCCAAATGGCGGTTTTGGAACAATTACTGGCGTTGTGGTTGCAACTGCGGTTTTGCAGTTTGTTTCATCTGGATTCAACGCACTTAGATTCAGTCAGTTTTTCTATTTAATTTCACAAGGCGCAGTTTTGATTTTGGTTATGGTTTTAAACGTTTTAGTAGATCGTGGACTTTCAGCGAGATCCAAATCGAAAGCGATAGGAAATTAAATTGAACCTTGAAAAACGCTTGGAAGAATATTGCTTAACTCCTGCCTTGGCGGGTTTTGAAGAGCAAATGATTAAGAAATTGTCTGCCGACCTAAAGCCATTTGTGGATGAATTAAAAGTAGATGTACTAGGAAATGTGATTGCGAAGATTAATGGCACCGGGAATTCTGATAATAGTTTGATGGTTTTTGCACACACCGATTCAATTGGAATGATTGTTAAATCAATCTCTGAAAATGGTTTTATTCGAATGGAAAGAGTTGGCGGTGTACCTGAAAGAATTCTGGCAGGATCAAAAGTTCAATTGCTTGTTGGCGACCGGGTAATTAATGGTTTAGTTGGTTTAGTTTCTCACCATTTGACTCCGCAAGATGAAAAATACAAAGTTAAAGCCATTGAGAATTGCTACATTGATATAGGAGCGACAAGTAGATCCGAAGTAGAAGCGAATGGCGTAAAAGTTGGTACCCCGATTGTGTATGAACCTAGCTATATAAAATTAGTAAACGATCGTGTTGCAGCAACTTCATTGGATGATCGAGGCGGCTGCGCCTTGCTGATTGAGCTTGCCTCATACTTGAGCAAGAATCGTGCAAAAGTTGATGTTTATATTGTTGGCACAGTTCAAGAGGAATTTAATTTGCGCGGTGCGATGGTGGCAGCGCAGCAAATTCAACCAACGGCAGCAATCTGCATAGATTTAGTTGCAGCTTCAGATACACCAGAATTCGCAAATCCTGCAGTTCGAGTTGGGGCGGGTCCGGTACTTGGAACCTACACTTTTCACGGACGCGGAACTTTAAATGGATTAATTCCACACCCAAAGATGGTGGCATTGATTGAAAACGCAGCAAAGAGCAAGAATTTGAATTTACAGCGCCATGCAACGGTTGGATTGCTTACTGACAATTCTTATGTTCAATTAGTTGGAAAAGGAATTGCCAGCGTCGATATTTGTTGGCCAACGAGATATACCCACTCAGGCGTGGAAATGTCATCGTTAAAAGATTTGGCAGATTTAGGCGATTTACTAATTGAAGCAGTAATGAATTTTCCTGATAAAGAAAATTTTTCAAGAGTCTAAAAGAGGTGAGTCATGAGCCAGGATCTATTACTTGGAATTGATGTTGGAACTTATGAATCAAAAGGTGTTCTTGTAACACCTAAAGGCAAAGCAATCGCTTCTGTTGCAATACCTCACAAAATGATTTTTCCGCAAGCTGGTTGGGCGGAACATGATCCAGAGGCGACTTGGTGGGGTGATGTTGTAAATATCATCAAAAAATTGCTTACGACTGAAGGCGTTACTCCATCAGATATCAAAGGTGTAGGAATAAGTGCAATCGGCCCAGATGTTTTACCGATTGATGAGAATTTAAATCCATTACGGAATGGAATTTTGTATGGTGTTGACACTCGGGCAGTTGTAGAAATTGAGGAAATGAATCGCCAACATGGCGAGGAGAAAATCTTTAATGGATGTGCAAATGCACTTTCATCACAAGCAACAGGTCCTAAAATTTTGTGGATTAAAAAACATGAACCTGAAATATACGCAAAAGCAAAATGGTTTGTTACCGCTTCAAGTTTTATTGTGGCGCGACTTACTGGAGAAGTGGTCGTAGATCATTTTTCTGCAGGTTCACATCATCCGCTCTATGATCCATGGAAACAGGAATGGAACCCAGAATTCTGCAATGGAATTGTGGAAATAGATCGGTTGCCTAAACTTTTGTGGAGCGATGAGATTGCTGGTCACATCAACGAATACTCAAGCAAGTTAACCGGTTTAAATGTTGGAACACCTGTTGTAACTGGCACTATTGATGCCGGTGCAGAAGCTGTGAGCGTCGGAGTGACCAAAGCTGGCGAAATGATGATGATGTACGGCAGCACGATTTTTATGATTCAAGTTACTAGCAACGACCAAGCTCGTGACAAAAGACTTTGGGCAGCTCCTTATTTATTTAAGAATACTTGGTGCTTGTTGGCTGGTATGGCTACTAGCGGTTCGCTTACTAGATGGTTTAGAGATAATTTTGCACAAGAATTAATCAAAGCCGAAGAAAACGGTGGGGAACCAAGTTATTCCATACTTGTGAAAGAAGCCGAAGCAACGCCGCCAGGTGCTGAGGGTGTAATTGTTTTGCCTTATTTCAGTGGTGAGCGCACTCCAATAAATGATCCTCGAGCGCGTGGAACGATCTTTGGGCTTTCGCTCACGCACTCTCGCGGACATTTATTCCGTGGCGTGCTTGAAGGTATGGGTCATGGCGTAAAACAACATGTGGATTTATTTAAATCTATTGGCGCTGAACCAACAGCTATAAAGGCTGTTGGTGGTGGAACAAAAAATAGAGTTTGGTTACAAGCAATTAGCGATATTAGTGGCGTACCGCAGCAAATCGCACCATTAACAATTGGTGCATCTTATGGAGATGCATTGCTTGCTGGAATTGGAGTTGGTTTAGTAAGTGGCCCAGAAGCTATTTATAACTGGCAAGGTGAAGGAACGGTTGTCGAACCAAATTTTGAATTGACTAAAACTTATGAGCCATTTAGCAAAATTTATAATGAACTTTATGATTCAACGAAAGAATTAATGCATAAACTGCATGAAATGGGCTTCTAAGGTTTAATGATTACGCGGTAACTAGGTTTGCTGGTTGCGTGTTCAAATGCTTTTTGAGCTTCTTCAATAGAGTAAGTTGCATCTATTAGTGGCCGCAAATCAACTTGACCAGTTGCTATTAGCTCAGTAGCCACAGCATGATCCTGGCGGTCAGCACTAACAACACCAACTGCTTGAGTTTCTAATTCATGCATAAGATTTGGATCAACTTTGAATGTTTCAACAGGGTGTGCCGAAGCAAAAAGACAAATCTTTCCTCTTCGATTTAAAACTGATAATGCATCTTGATTAACCGCTTCACTACCGTAAGCAGTTATTGAGTAATCAACTCCACCGCTAAATACGTCCTTGATTTCATCTCGAACATTTTCATTTGCCAAAAATGAATAGTCTGCACCTAGTTGCTTTGCCTTTTCCAAGCGACTTTTATCAGTATCAGTAATTCCAACCCGTAAGCCGGATTTTTTTAAAACAATTAAATTCATTAACCCCATGGTTCCGGCACCAAAAATCATTGCGGTGTCACCAAGTTGAACGCCAAGGATTCGAGCTGCGTGGATGGCGCAGGACAATGGCTCTGCCAAACAAGCAACGTCCCAATCAGCATTTCCAACTGGAAATACGCCGTCGCTTCTGTGAACTTTATATTCAGCAAATCCACCAGGACCATCGATTGAGGCAGTAAGTGAAAAATTTAAGAAGTGTTCGGTGCAACCTTTATCTTGCCCACGAAGGCAGTTTCGACATGTTCCACAAGCAGAAGAGCCCATGGTCACTCGATCGCCAACTTTTACATTTGTTACCAACTCGCCGATGGCTGCAATCTCACCTGCCACTTCATGTCCGCCGACGAACGGAAAACCCTTTTTCGATGCACCGGTAAAAATTCTTTGCTCCCAAGTACATAAACCAGCCGCTTTAATTTTAAGCAAGACGTCTCGAGGTCCGATTTTTGGGAGTTCTCGTTCTACAACTTCAACTTTTCCAACTTCAGTAATTGCTACAACTTTCATTTTAGAAACTCCGCTGCTTCATCAACTGAAGCATTTTCATGAACAATTTTTGCAATCGCTTTTATGAAGCGTTCTGGATTTTCGTGTTGAACTACATTTCTTCCATAAACCACGCCACGAGCACCAACCTCCATGGCGATTTTAGTTCGCTCCAACAATTCTATCGGAGTTACTTTCCCGCCACCTCTTACTAAGACTGGTACACCTGAGGCAACTTTTA
>JBDKLQ010000034.1:0-7213 GCA_039795555.1 Actinomycetota bacterium | reverse complement strand
AAAATTCATACCCATTTTCAGCAAACAATTGCCGCTACTGGTCGCCTATCCTCAACTGAGCCAAATTTGCAAAATATCCCGATCCGAACTGAAGCCGGAAAACGAATTCGAACTGCATTTATTCCAACTAAAGATTTCGATTCAATTCTGACTGCCGATTACAGTCAAATTGAATTGCGAATAATGGCGCATTTATCTAATGATGAACATTTATTGAAAGCTTTTGCCAGCGGTGAAGACTTGCACACTTCAGTTGGATCGCTTGTATTTGGGGTAAAACCAAGCGAAGTAACTCCGGACATGCGTCGCCAAGTTAAGGCGATGTCTTACGGATTAGCATACGGATTGTCTGCATTTGGTTTATCTGCGCAATTAGATATCACACCTGCTGCAGCTTCAGCGCTTATGAATACTTACTACGAAAGATTTGGCGGGATTCGAGATTATTTGCAATCCGTTTTAGTGCAAGCTCGAAAAGACGGTTATACCGAAACCCTACTAGGTCGTAGAAGATATTTGCCTGACCTCCAAAGCGATAATCGAATTCGGAGAGAAACTGCAGAGCGAATGGCGTTAAATGCACCAATGCAAGGATCCGCAGCTGACATCATAAAAATTGCAATGATTAAAGTTGACAATGCAATTAAAGAAGCAAAATTGAAATCAAGAATGCTGCTACAAATTCATGACGAACTTTTATTCGAAATTGTTGATTCAGAGAAGGAACTGTTAACCGAAATCGTAAGAACTGAAATGGGGCAGGCATACCCGCTTAAAGCGCCACTTTCAGTGAATATCGGAATTGGTAAGAATTGGGATAGCGCTAATCATTAGTATTCACGCTCCAAATTGACCGGCTTCAACCCTTCCCGTAGCCTTGCGCAGTCCTCGGAGTTCTAAAGCCATTAGAAAAACGCCCAACTATTAATTTGTCCCTACGGAGTATTTTGAGTAATTCACAAATCGCAGTTAACGACATCGGAACTGCAGAAGATTTTCTATCCGCAATCGAAGGCACAATCAGAAATT
The DNA here is from genome assembly GCA_039795555.1 of Actinomycetota bacterium. Classification (GTDB taxonomy): domain Bacteria; phylum Actinomycetota; class Actinomycetes; order Nanopelagicales; family Nanopelagicaceae; genus ZLKRG08. The sequence goes on along the minus strand of JBDKLQ010000034.1, from coordinate 6,184 downwards.
TCAACGATGGTGATTTAGTCACTGGCGTTATAGTTCAAGTAGATCGTGATGAAGTTCTCGTTGATATTGGTTACAAGACCGAAGGCGTTATTCCTTCTCGTGAACTTTCTATTCGCCACGATGTTGATCCAAGCGAATTGGTAAAAGTTGGAGAGCAAATCGAAGCTCTCGTATTACAAAAGGAAGATAAAGAAGGCCGCACAATTCTTTCCAAGAAACGCGCTCAATATGAGAAGGCATGGGGAGATATCGAACAGAAGAAGGAACGCGATGAAGTCGTTACCGGAACTGTCATCGAAGTTGTAAAAGGTGGCTTAATTGTTGATATTGGTTTGCGTGGCTTTTTGCCAGCATCTCTTGTAGAAATGCGTCGAGTTCGCGATTTGACTCCATATATTGGAAAGCAAGTAGAAGCCCGAATCATCGAATTAGATAAAAATCGAAATAACGTAGTTCTATCTCGCCGCGCATATTTAGAGCAGTCCCAATCTGAATCTCGCACCACGTTCTTGAATCAATTGCAAAAGGGTCAAGTTCGAACAGGTGTCATTTCGTCAATCGTAAACTTTGGTGCATTCGTAGATTTAGGTGGCGTAGACGGTTTAGTTCACGTTTCTGAACTTTCTTGGAAACATATCGATCACCCAAGCGAAGTGGTTGAGGTTGGCGACGAAGTAACCGTAGAAGTTCTAGAAGTCGATTTCGAACGCGAACGTGTTTCACTTTCCTTGAAGGCAACCCAAGAAGATCCGTGGCAAGCATTTGCTCGCACTCACACAATTAATACTGTTGTGCCAGGTGTGGTAACGAAGCTGGTGCCTTTCGGTGCGTTTATTCGAGTTCATGAAGGAATTGAAGGACTTGTCCACATCTCAGAATTGGCTGAACGTCATGTTGAAATTCCTGAGCAAGTTGTTTCGGTTGATGACGAATTATTTGTAAAAATAATTGATATTGATTTAGAGCGTCGTCGAATTTCGCTTTCGTTAAAGCAAGCTAACGAAGGACAAGAAGTTGAAGTTGAATCATTTGATCCAACTCAATATGGAATGCCGGCACGTTACGATGCAAACGGTAATTTCATTTATCCAGAAGGTTTTGATCCTGATGCACAGGAATGGAAGCCAGGATATGAAGCACAACGCGAAGAGTGGGAGCGTCAATACGCCGAAGCTCAAGCACGTTTCATGGCACACAAGAAGCAGAAGGAAGCAGCAAAAGCAGCTGAAGCTGCCGCAACACCAGCTGCGGAATAACTAAATAATTAATTAAGGGCCGCGACGTTGACCGAAAGTCAGTGTCGCGGCCTTTTTCTCATTTACCCTTTGGGACTATGTTGGTAGTAGCGCTTACTGGTGGCATCGGAGCTGGCAAATCTTTAGTTGCGCGCTATTTTGCAGAGTTAGGCGCGGTTGTTATTTCCGCAGATGATTTGGCCCGCCAAGCAATCGAACGTGGTACTCCCGGTTTTGATGCGGTCGTTGCTTTGTTTGGTGATGAAATTTTGAAAGAGGGCGACATAGATCGCCGCGCGCTTGGCGACATAGTTTTTAAAGACGCCGCCAAACGAAAAGAGTTAGAGTCGATTATTCATCCAATTGTGCAAGCTGAATTTGGTTCAGCCAGAAAATTGATTTCAGCTGATGAAATTTTGATTTATGAAATACCTTTACTTGTTGAAACGGACGCAAAGGATAAATTTGATTTAGTAATTACCGTAGAAGCACCAGTAGTTGAACGCGAAAAACGATTACTTAATAGGGGCCTGTTAGCTTCTCAAATATCGGCGCGGATAAATGCTCAGGCGGACGAACAAACCAGACGAGATTTGGCAGATATCGTGATTGAGAATACGGGTGATACCGGGCAACTTTTGGCTGTAGTTGAAAAAATATGGGAAAGCGAACTCCAGCCACGCAAGTAAAGTAGGGCAATGCGTCCGGTCACCGATTTAGAACGAAAAATTGCACCGTTCAAGGTAATCAGCGATTTTCAACCTGCCGGTGATCAGCCTGAAGCCATTTCTGAAATTGTAAATCGGTTGGAAAAAGGCGAAGAAGATATTGTCTTACTCGGCGCGACCGGAACTGGTAAATCAGCAACTACAGCTTGGTTAATCGAAAAAGTTCAAAGACCCACCTTAGTTTTGGCTCCAAATAAAACTCTTGCCGCACAGTTGGCAAATGAGTTTCGTGAACTTTTGCCGAAAAATGCCGTTGAATATTTCGTTTCATACTACGACTACTACCAGCCAGAAGCATATGTGCCGCAAACCGACACATTCATAGAAAAAGACTCAAGTGTTAATGCCGAAGTTGAAAGATTGCGACATTCTGCGACTAATTCATTGTTAACAAGACGCGATGTGGTTGTAGTTGCGACCGTTTCTTGTATTTACGGGCTTGGAACTCCCCAGGAATACGTGGACCGAATGGTTCGTCTACGAGTGGGGGAGGAAATTGAACGAAACGCTTTACTTAGAAAATTTGTTGACATTCAATACAAGCGAAACGATTTAGCATTTGAACGTGGCACTTTTCGAGTTCGCGGTGACACAATCGAGATCATTCCGATGTATGAAGAATTAGCAATCCGTGTAGAAATGTTTGGCGATGAAATTGAGCGCATTACAACCCTTCACCCGTTAACTGGAGAAATAGTTAGAGACGAAACTGAGATGTATGTCTTCCCAGCAACTCATTACGCCGCCGGACCGGAAACCATGAAACGGGCAATCAAGCAAATTCAAATCGAACTTCAGGAACAATTAGAACTATTTGAACGCCAAGGTAAATTGCTAGAGGCGCAACGCCTAAAAATGCGAACAACATTTGATATCGAAATGATGGAGCAGTTAGGTTTTTGTTCCGGAATTGAAAACTATTCTCGCCACATTGATGGTCGAGCAGCAGGATCAGCTCCTAATTGTTTGTTGGATTATTTTCCAGAAGATTTTTTAGTTGTAATTGATGAGAGCCATGTAACGGTCCCGCAAATCGGAGCCATGTTCGAAGGCGACGCTTCAAGAAAGCGGACTTTAGTTGAACATGGTTTTAGGCTTCCCAGCGCCCTTGATAATCGCCCATTAAAGTTTAATGAATTTCTAGAGCGAGTGGGACAGAAAGTTTATCTCTCTGCAACGCCTGGAAAATATGAATTAGAGAAGACCGGTGGCGATGTGGTTGAGCAAGTAATCCGACCAACTGGATTAGTCGATCCAAAGATTGTGCTTAAGCCAATCAAAGGTCAAATCGACGATTTACTAAATGAAATAAACATTCGGGTAGAAAAAAATGAGCGCGTGCTAGTCACTACCCTAACCAAGAAGATGTCCGAAGATTTAACTGAGTATTTATCAGAGCGATCCGTTCGAGTTCGATATTTGCATTCTGAAGTAGACACTTTACGGCGCGTGGAACTTTTACGTGAACTACGCACCGGAGCTTATGATGTTTTGATTGGTATTAATTTACTTCGCGAAGGATTGGATTTGCCTGAAGTATCACTCGTTGCAATTTTAGATGCAGATAAAGAAGGGTTTTTACGATCGACAACTTCATTGATTCAAACTATCGGACGGGCAGCTCGAAATGTTTCTGGTGAAGTACACATGTATGCCGATAATTTGACTGAATCCATGAAGCGAGCGATCGATGAAACTAATCGCAGGCGGGCGAAGCAAATTGCATACAACACTGAACGCGGCGTTAATCCAGAACCATTGCGGAAGAAGATTTCGGACATAACTGAATTAATTGCAAAGGAGAGCGAGGACACTTTGATTCTGTTAGCCGGCAAGAAAATCACAGCTCCGGATATCGGCTTGGAAATTGCCAGCGGCACTTCATTGCCGCGACAAGAATTGATGGCCTTGATAGGCTCCTTAACTGATCAAATGCAAGCTGCGGCAGCAGATCTCCAATTTGAACTAGCGGCAAGACTTAGGGATGAGATTAAAGATCTAAAACGTGAACTTAGAAACATGGAAAATGCAGGAGCCTAGATGACCGATAAGTTGATTGTTCGTGGTGCCCGCGAGCACAACTTAAAGAATGTTTCGATCGAACTTCCGCGAAATAGTCTGGTTGTATTTACGGGTTTATCTGGTTCTGGTAAATCTTCATTAGCGTTTGACACAATATTTGCCGAAGGCCAGCGTAGATATGTTGAATCATTATCGGCATATGCCAGACAATTTTTGGGGCAGATGGATAAACCAGATGTTGATTTCATTGAAGGCTTATCGCCAGCAGTCTCAATTGATCAAAAATCTACTAATCGAAATCCACGATCCACTGTCGGGACGATCACTGAAGTTTACGACTACCTTCGACTCTTATTTTCAAGAGCCGGCAGACCACATTGCCCAAAATGCGGAGCTGAAGTTACGCGCCAAACTCCACAAGCAATTGTCGATCAAATCTTGGCGCTATCTGCTGGCACAAAATTTCAAGTTTTGGCACCGATTGTGCGTGCACGCAAAGGTGAATTTATTGATCTATGGGGCGAATTAACTACCCAAGGTTTCTCCCGTGCACGAGTCGATGGCAAAACCATCCAATTAACCGAACCACCCAAGTTAAAAAAACAAGAAAAACACACAATCGAAGTCGTTGTTGATCGATTATCTGTAAAGCCGGAATCAAAATCTCGAATCACAGATTCAATCGAGACGGCGCTAAAACTTGCAAATGGAATCGTAATCTTGGATGTAATCGATGGAGACGAGTTAGTCTTCAGTGAACATTTGGCTTGTCATGACTGCGGTCTCTCTTTTGAGGAGTTTGAGCCGCGCAGTTTCTCATTTAATTCACCGTTCGGCGCCTGCCCTGAATGCACTGGAATCGGTTCAAAATTAGAAGTAGATCAAGAATTAGTAATTCCAAATGATTCGCTTTCAATTAATGATGGCGCTATTGCTCCCTGGTCGAGTGGTACAAGCAGTGAATATTTCAATCGGTTATTAGAAGGATTAGCTGCAGATGTTAAATTCTCATTAGATACTCCCTGGAAACGAATATCTGAAAAGGCTAAAGATGCAATTCTGCATGGCTACGAGTACGAAGTTCATGTTAAATTCAAAAATCGATATGGTCGAGTTCGAAACTACTCGACTGGCTTCGAAGGAGTAATTCCATTTATCGAACGTCGTCACGCCGAAACTGATAGCGATTACAGTCGGGATAAATATGAAGCATATATGCGCGAAACTCCCTGTCCAGCGTGTAAAGGTGCGCGGTTAAAACCTGAAATTCTTGCTGTAACCATCGGTGGAAAATCAATTTCGGAGGTATGTGAATTATCAATTGCCGATTGTGCAACATTTTTGAAAGAGATCAAGTTAAATGACCGAGAAATGAAAATTGCCGAACGGGTATTGAAAGAAGTTCACGCTCGGTTAGGTTTCTTGTTAGATGTCGGATTGGATTATTTAACTTTAGCCAGAGCTGCCGCAACTTTATCTGGCGGAGAAGCTCAAAGAATTCGTTTAGCAACCCAAATTGGTTCCGGTCTGGTCGGAGTACTTTATGTATTGGACGAACCAAGTATTGGGTTACATCAACGTGACAATCGACGATTAATCGAAACTTTAACAAGGTTGCGAAATCTGGGTAATACCTTAATTGTGGTCGAACACGATGAAGAAACAATTAGAACAGCTGATTGGATTGTTGATATAGGACCAGGCGCTGGCGAGCACGGTGGAAAAGTTGTCGTATCTGGAAATTACGAATCCCTTATCTCTAATAAAGAATCTATAACTGGCGCATATCTTTCAGGGCGAAGAGCAATTGAGATTCCTAAAAAACGACGCCCAATAGATCAAAAGCGCAAACTAACAGTAAAAGGTGCTCGAGAAAATAATCTTAAAGATATCGAAGTTGATATCCCACTTGGCGCCTTCGTCGCCGTAACGGGCGTTAGTGGTTCTGGCAAGTCAACTTTGGTTAATGACATTCTCTATTCAACTTTGGCGAATAAATTAAATGGCGCCCGCATTGTTCCTGGTCGTCACAAGAGTGTTCTTGGCATAGATTTGTTAGACAAGGTAGTGCACGTTGATCAATCGCCAATTGGTAGAACGCCACGTTCAAATCCAACAACCTACACTGGAGTTTTCGATAAAGTTCGAGCTCTTTTTGCTGAAACAACAGAGGCGAAAGTTCGTGGCTACCAACAAGGT
>JBDKLQ010000033.1:0-13110 GCA_039795555.1 Actinomycetota bacterium | reverse complement strand
AACAATCTTTACCAAGATTTAGAACCTGCCCGACTTATGATTTTTCCTGAGCGAGCCAAAAATAAAAATTCAGTTTTAAAATCTTTTCCTTACCAACAAAATTTGTTGCTTCAAAAAAGTGCCCAGGCAAATGGGTTTGATGATGGAATTCTCATAACAAATGATGGCGAAGTTTGCGAAACTTCAATTGCGAATATCGCGCTCGAGATAGATCAACAGTGGGTAACCCCGCCGCTTACTGCTGGAATTTTAAATGGGGTGATGCGGGCAGTTGCGATTGAAAGTAACGAAATCCAGGTAGCGCCAATCGATTTAACGCAACTAGAAAAAGCAACGCGTGGTATTTTGTTAACGAGTTTGCGAATTGCGCAAGAAATATCAGAGATCGATGGGCGGAAATTGATGGGGTCCGAAAGTAAAGTGGCTCAAATTTGGAAATTAATCGAGGGCCTTCGAAACTTTTAGATAGGCTAGAGACATGTTTGAGATTTCGATTCTGGTCAATGGCGTGCCGCAAAAGGTTGCGTCCGATCAGAAGCCAACCCATCTATTTGCCGATTTTAAAGATGTCGTGGTTTGCAAAATTAACGGCGAACTTCGTGATCTTTGGAGTGATCTCAACGATGGCGACAATGTGGAGAGCATTTCAATTTCATCGCCTGATGGCCTAAATGTTCTCCGCCATTCGACAGCACACGTAATGGCGCAAGCAGTCCAGCAAGTATTCCCGCAAACCCGACTTGGAATTGGCCCGCCGATTCAAGATGGTTTCTATTACGACTTTGATCCAGCGAAACCATTTACGCCAGAAGATTTAGAGAAACTTGAAAGCGCGATGCGCAAAATCATTAAAGATGGTCAGAGATTTCGCCGTCGAGTAACGACTGAAGCCGATGCGCTAAAGGAATTGGCAAAGGAGACTTATAAATGCGAGTTAATTGGAATTAAAGGTGGCGCGAGCGATGAAAGTAGCGTTGAAGTTGGTGGCGCAGAATTAACTATTTATGACAACTTAGGACGGGATGGCCAACCGGTTTGGTCTGACCTTTGCCGCGGCCCACATTTGCCATCTACAAAACATATTCCCGCATTTAAATTAATGCGTACCGCTGCGGCATATTGGCGCGGTTCTGAAAAGAATCCAATGCTGCAACGAATATATGGCACTGCCTGGCCATCTACGCAAGAGCTAGATGCTTATTTAGATCAGATTGCCGAAGCAGAGAAACGCGATCATCGCAAACTCGGAAACGAATTAGATCTATTCTCTTTCCCAGAAGAAATTGGTTCTGGTCTGGCAGTCTTCCATCCAAAAGGCGGAATTATTCGCCAAGCCATGGAGGAATATTCACGTCGCCGACATACCGAAGAAGATTATCAATTTGTTTATTCTCCACATTTAACCAAAGCTAAATTATTTGAAGTTTCTGGCCATCTAGATTGGTATGCCGAGAGCATGTATCCACCAATGATTTTGGATGAGCAGCAGCAGTACTACATGAAACCAATGAACTGCCCATTCCATAACTTAATTTTTAAATCGCGCGGACGTTCTTATCGCGAATTGCCGCTGCGATTATTTGAATTTGGCACCGTATATCGTTATGAGAAATCCGGTGTAGTCCACGGATTAACTCGCGCACGTGGCTTCACTCAAGACGATGCCCACATTTACTGCACAAAAGAGCAGATGCCCGAAGAATTAGATTCACTTCTAACTTTCGTACTTAACTTACTTCGGGATTACGGCTTAGATGATTTCTATTTGGAACTTTCCACTAAAAATCCTGAAAAATTCGTTGGTGGCGAAGAAGATTGGGAAGCAGCAACCGACACCCTTCGAAAGGCTGCCCAAAAGCAGAATCTAGAGCTTGTAATGGATGAAGGTGGCGCAGCTTTTTACGGTCCTAAAATTTCAGTTCAAGCAAAGGATGCGATTGGTCGCACTTGGCAGATGTCAACAATTCAAGTTGATTTTCAATTGCCGCAACGTTTTGAACTTGAATATGTTGCATCAGATGGCTCGCGGCAACGTCCCGTGATGATTCATCGCGCGCTTTTTGGTTCAATCGAAAGATTTTTCGGAGTACTAACAGAGCATTACGCCGGCGCATTTCCGCCTTGGTTAGCCCCAGTTCAAGTTATTGGCATTCCGGTCGCTGATGCATTTGCACCTTACTTACAAGAAGTAATCAAGAAATTAAAGGCAAAGGGTGTCCGCGCTGAAGTGGATCTTTCCGATGATCGGATGCAGAAGAAAATCCGGAATGCGCAGGCAGAAAAAATTCCATTTATGTTAATTGCAGGCGAAGAAGATCAAAAAGCTGGCGCCGTTTCATTCAGGTATCGCAGTGGGGAACAGAAAAATGGCATCGCAATTGACGAAGCAATTAACGTGATTGTTGAAACGATCGCGAAACGTATCCAGGTTTAACGAGCATGGAAATTAATGGTGCAGGGATGCCAGATCGCTGGCACCGACTTTGGGCGCCACATCGATTGGAATATTTACGCGGCGAAAATAGACCGTTGGAAAATAACAATACGACTTGTCCATTCTGCGACATTCCAACCAAAGATGACAAAACAGGTTTGATTGTAAAACGCGGAGAATCGGTTTATGCCGTTATGAATCTATATCCGTACAACCCAGGGCACATGTTGATATGCACTTACCGGCATGTTGCAGACTTGACTGATTTAACCGAATTAGAGCGAAACGAGATGTCGGCGTATTCGGCCCATGCGATGAAAACAATTCGGAAGGTTTCAAGTCCAGATGGTTTTAATTTAGGAATGAATCAAGGGGCGATCAGCGGGGCGGGCGTCGCCGCGCACATTCACCAACACATCGTTCCGCGTTGGTCTGGTGATGCTAACTTCATGCCAATTATTGGCCACACAAAAGTTCTTCCGGAATTACTATCTGATTCTCGTGAATTAATCGCCGAAGCTTGGTAAATTCTTAATTCGTTCAATATAGGACTTTGCAAGATCTACCCCAATTTTGGGAAGCACAATCGGAATTGCTGGAAAAAAAATTCCGGATTCAAATCCGTTATCGCCAGCTGCCTCTAATTGGCGCAAAAATTCTTCGCGGAATTCAGAGACTAATGTGACGTGTTCGGGTTCCGCCGGATATCTTTTATCATTCGAATAATCAATAATTTGGTTATCAAATAAGGAAATCAGACCAGCTGGATTGCCAGCGTCATCATGTAGAACTAAATATGGTGTTGCTACATCATCTAAAACTCTTCTCGCAATTAATACTGCATCATCAAAATCAAGTTCACCTTCAGTAAGTCCATTAATCAACAAAATTCTTGGGGTTAATAAATCATCAAATCCATGCCATAAATCAATTGTGTTCTGATCCAATCCACTTTGTGCATTCATTGCAAAGATTGCGAGTTCTAGATCTGGATTGGCTGCGGTCGCGAGACCAACCCCCGTAATTTGAGCCAGTTCCGGTGTGGCAGCAGATGAATGCCCAAAGAGCGCGCTCAGTTTGGGTTGTTCCATATGTATGAGAATACGATGTACCTAATGTTAAGTGATCAATTTAAGCCGCAAGTGGTCCGAATTATTACGCCAATTGCTCGTTTTTTCTTGAAAATCGGAATCTCGCCTGATGCGATGACGTTAATTGGGACAATTTTGGTTGTTTTTGGATCATTTAGATATGTTGCTTCGGGTCAATTTATTTTAGGTGTAATTTTTATTTCGTTGATGGCGCTAAGCGATCTTTTTGACGGAACTATGGCCAGAATTTCACATCAGGGCAGCAGCAAATGGGGTTCATTTTTAGATTCAACTTTAGATCGCGTTAGCGATAATGCAATTTTGATTTCGCTTGTGATTTTTTTAGCAAACAAAGACGATCGGCTTACGGTTCCAGTGTTACTTCTTATCCCTATCAGCTTCCTAATCCCTTACATTCGGGCGAAAGCTGAATCGCTTCAAATTGAATGTACTGGTGGAATTGCCGAGCGAACCGAAAGATTGATCATTATTTTGCTTGCGATTTTGTTAGAAGGATTTTCTGTGCCATATGCACTTAGTATCGGAATCTGGGTACTTCTTGCCCTTGCCATCATCACTGTAATTCAGCGAATGGCAATCGTCTGGCACGCGACTCGATGACAGCACTTATTTGGTTTGCTGCTTGGCGATTAATTAGATTATTGCCAGAGAACACGGCGTATTCACTTTTTAAAGTTGGCGGTAAATATGTTTACCGAAAAAATGGACGCGGCATCCAACGCTTAAGGCGCAATCTAAAGACAGTAAAACCTGAAATAACCGAAGAAGAAATTGCGGCAGCGGTTCAGTCGTATTTACGTTACTGGTGTGACACTTTTAGATCACCAGATTGGTCCAAAGATCGATTGCAAAAAACAGTTACGATTATTGGAAAAGACCTTTTAATGCCAGCGCTTACCGGAAATAAGGCAGTGATCGTAGCCCTGCCTCATTCAGGAAATTGGGATCACGCTGGGGCTTACTACTGTTCGCTAGGATTTAAAGTAACAACTGTTGCCGAGCGATTGAAACCGGAAGCCGTATTTAAAGCATTTTTAAATTATCGAAAAGCTTTAGGTATGGAAGTTTTACCTTTAGAACCAAGAGTTATTGCCGCTTTAGCTAAAAGATTGCAGGAAAATGGATTTGTCGCTCTGGTTGCCGATCGAGACTTAACCGATTCCGGAATAGAAGTTACTTTTTTTGGGAAAACAGCAAAAATGCCAGCAGGCCCGGCCGCGCTAGCGATCAAAACTGGTGCGTTACTACTTGCAGCTCACGTTTCCTATACAGATTCCGGAATCGCGATCGAGTTCGAAGAAATTGCGAGTAATGGATCGGTTCAAGAAGTAACTCAGAAAATGGCAAATTTTTTTGAAAAAACAATCTCAAAACGGCCTACCGATTGGCACATGTTGCAACGAATTTGGATAAACGATGATTTCTGATTCATTAAAGATTGGAATCGTCTGTCCTTATGGGTGGGACACACCTGGTGGCGTGCAGAGCCATATAAATGATTTAGCTGGATATTTGATTTCTCGCGGACATAAAGTCTCGGTTTTGGCACCAGTAAGTGATGAAACAAATCTTCCCGATTTTGTCGTTAGCGCTGGAAAACCATTAGCGATTCCGTACAACGGTGCCGTAGCTAGAATTTTATTTGGACCGATCGCCTTTACCAGAGTTAAAGAATGGATTGAAGAAGGAAATTTTGATCTACTTCATCTTCATGAACCTGCAATTCCATCATTGTCTTTACTTGCATGCTGGGCTGGCGAAGGTGCGATGGTTGGGACTTTTCACGCGGCGGCAAAGAAGCAGCGAGCAATTTTTGCGATCGGTCCGATATTAGAACCAGTAATTGAAAAATTATCTGCTCGAATTGCGGTTAGTGAAGCAGCTCGCGAGACATTAACCATGCATCTAGAAACGGATGCAGTTGTGATTCCAAATGGGATTTACACCAAACGGATGCATGGAAAAGTGCGACCAGAATGGTCGGGCGAAACCATTGGGTTCATGGGTCGGTTCGAAGAACCACGAAAAGGTCTAGAGGTCTTAATCAATGCGCTTCCAATAATTTCTCGGTCATTACCCAATGCCAAGTTATTAGTTGCCGGGCCGGGAGAGCCCGAATCTGTAACTAAAAAACTTGATTCGCAAATGAGAGAGCGAATTGTTTTTCTTGGCCGGTTAACTGAAGCGGAAAAAGCTGACTTCATGTCGTCAGTTGGTGCTTACGTGGCACCAAATACCGGCGGTGAATCATTTGGAATTATTTTGACCGAGGCGCTTGCCGGTGGTGCAGCAGTTATCGCCAGCGATATTCCAGCGTTTACTGCGGTTTTAGATCACGGGAAATATGGAAAAATTTTCAAATCTGAAGATTCGGTTGAATTGGCAAAAACTGTTATTGATTTGATTCGAAGTCAATCGGAACGAAATCGATTAGCAAAAGCAGGGCAAGAATATGCGCAGCGATTTGATTGGGATGTTGTTGCCGAAGAGATTTTTGAAATCTACGAAATGGCGATTGTCGGGCAAGGTAAAGTTGGATTAACAAGCGATAACAGACCTTGGAATCGGATTTGGAATTGGAGCCAGCAGCGATGAGAATGAGTTTTCTAATCGCGGGTTTGATTCTTTTTCTTTGGTATTTATCGTTTTCGGCAACTAGGTTAGATCGATTACATCATCGGGTCGAAACAAGTTGGGCAAATCTAGATGGTCTGTTACAACGCCGAGCTGCGGTTGCCCTTGAGATTGCTCATTCTGAGTTGGTAGATCCAGCTACCTCATTAATTTTAACTAGCGCTTCACATCAAGCTAGGGAAGCGGCGATTTCAGCAAGATCGGAAGCAGAGAGTGGATTATCGGGTGCGCTTGGATTACTGCTAACTGATCAATTAGCAACTGGGGTTGAGAAAGATTTACTTCGCGAATTGGCGGAATTAACGGACAAAATAAGAGTTGCGATTTCTCTTCATGTTGATGCAGTAACTCGAACTCAAATGGTTCGAAAAAAATTAGTTTTTAGAATCTTTCGACTTGCTGGCACAGCACCGCTACCGATCAAATATGAATTCGAAGAAGATGTTATTTAATAAATTTCCATTAAGAGCTTCGGTAGCCTCAATAACTTTGGCAATGACACTGGCCAGCTGTGGCAGCCCATCTGGTATCTTTACCGGCACCGAAGAAGTTGCCAAACCAGTTTATGTTGTAAAGATCGACGACACTCGCGAAGCACATCCACAAATCGGGATTAATCAGGCGGATTTGGTTTTTATTGAACAAGTTGAGGGCGGACTAACTCGATTAGCCGCGGTATTTTCAAAAACTTTGCCACCTGAGATTGGCCCAGTACGAAGCGCTCGGATCTCAGATATTGAATTGCTCGCTCAATTTGGCAAAGTCGCTTTCTTATATAGCGGAGCGCAAACGAAATTTCGGCCAGTACTAAAAAGTGCAAACCTGATTGATTTAAGCGCTGAACACGAAAGTCCCAAACTTTATTCGCGAAAAATCGGGCGAACAGCACCGGTTGATATGGTCATAAATACTGATGAATTGAAAAGAATAACTAAGGAACGCAATTTAGATATTGCAAAATCAAAAAATCTTGGTTGGAACTTTGGAAAATTGGACAAAGAACAACAAACAAATCCAATTAAATCAGCAACAATAAAATGGCCGGCATCGCGTTATGAGGTTAGCTGGAATGGCAAAGGATGGGCAATTTCGCAAAATGGCGAAGCCGAATTTGATGCAGATGGAAAAGTGGTTGCACCTTCGACATTTGTAATTCAAAAAGTTTCAATCACGGATAGTGAATATCAAGATAAAGTTGGTGGCGTAACTCCATTTTCAGCAACTGTCGGCACCGGGAATGGTTGGATTTTGCGCAACGGATTTGCAGTAGCTGGTACGTGGAATCGACCAGATGAATCCAGCGGCACAACTTGGGTTGACCAGGATGGCAAAGAGATCAAATTCGCTAGTGGCCAGATTTGGATTGCGCTCACGGACCAAATTCCTGCGTTTGTTGAGCGTGTACTAAAGAAGTAGAATTGCGCATTATGAGCCAAATTAAACAAACAACAGGTACCGCTCGCGTAAAACGCGGAATGGCAGAGATGCTTAAAGGTGGCGTCATCATGGATGTCGTTGATTCCGAACAAGCAAAAATTGCCGAAGATGCCGGCGCTGTTGCAGTTATGGCGCTTGAGCGCGTCCCGGCTGATATTCGCGCGCAAGGTGGCGTTGCTCGAATGTCTGATCCAGATATGATCGAAAAAATTAAGAAAGCGGTTTCGATTCCGGTGATGGCAAAAGCTCGAATCGGACACTTTGCCGAAGCTCAAATTTTGCAATCACTTGGCGTCGATTACATAGATGAATCTGAAGTTTTGACACCTGCAGATTATGCAAACCATATTGATAAGTGGGCATTCACAGTTCCATTTGTTTGCGGTGCAACCAATCTAGGTGAAGCACTTCGCAGAATTAATGAAGGTGCCGCGATGATTCGCTCAAAGGGTGAAGCCGGAACTGGCGATGTCTCGAATGCAGTTACTCATATGCGCACAATTGGTGGCGAGATCCGCAGATTAACTTCGATGCGCGAAGATGAACTTTTTGTGGCGGCAAAAGAATTACAAGCACCATTTGAATTGGTGAAAGAAGTTGCTGAAACTGGAAAACTGCCTGTGGTGCTATTTACTGCCGGCGGAATTGCAACTCCTGCAGATGCAGCATTAATGATGCAACTAGGAGCGGATGGTTGCTTTATCGGTTCTGGTATTTTCAAATCCGGAGATCCAGCAAAGCGTGCATCAGCTTGTGTTAAAGCGGCAACTTTCTTTGATGACCCGAAAGTTTTGGCCGATGTTTCACGCGGCTTAGGTGATGCGATGGTTGGAATCAATGTCTCCGATATTCCAGTTCCGCATCGTTTAGCTGAACGCGGCTGGTAATAAATGAAGGTTGGCGTACTTGCCCTGCAAGGCGATGTTCGCGAACATTTAAATTCTCTCGGCTGGCTTGGCGTCGAAGCAATTCCAGTCCGACGCTTAACTGAATTAAATGAAGTCTCGGCTCTGATTCTGCCGGGCGGTGAATCTACAACTATCTCAAAACTTGCAAGAACTTTTGGTTTATTTGATGAAATCAAGAAAAAGATTCAAAATGGCCTTCCAGTTTATGGGTCATGCGCTGGCATGATTTTATTGTCAGATCGAATCGTTGATGGGGTCCATGGCCAAGAAACATTCGGCGGGATTGATATGACGGTTCGGCGAAATGCTTTTGGTCGTCAAGTGGATTCATTTGAAGATGAAATCAATTTCAAAGATATTGGAGTTTTTAACGCAGTATTCATAAGAGCGCCATGGGTCGAGCAGGTGGGGAGTTCAGTAGAAGTTTTGGCAAGTGTGTTGGGCCATCCAGTTGCAGTTCGGCAAGATAATTTACTTGCGACCGCCTTCCATCCAGAATTAACTGAAGATGCCAAAATTCATCGATATTTCTTAGATTTTGCCCGCGTATAATTACCAAATAGATCGCAACATAATTCAGGGGTGTTAAATGTCAGGCCATTCCAAATGGGCGACGACCAAACATAAAAAAGCAATTATCGATTCCAAGCGGGCAAAAAACTTTGCCAAATTAATTAAAGCAATCGAGGTTGCGGCGCGAAATGGTGGCGCAGATTTATCGGGTAACCCAACACTTTATGATGCCGTTAATAAGGCAAAGAAAAATTCAATGCCAGCAGACAATATTGAGCGAGCAATCCGCCGTGGCGCTGGGTTAGATGGTGCTGGCGCAGATTGGCAAACCATCATGTACGAAGGTTACGCACCAGGTGGCGTCGCGCTTTTAATTGAATGTTTATCGGACAACCGTAATCGGGCCGCTTCCGAAGTTCGCGTGGCAGTCACAAGAAATGGCGGAACGATGGCCGACCCAGGTTCGGTTTCTTATTTATTTCATCGAAGAGGCGTTATTTTAGTAAATAAAACTGCTGGCGTAACTGAAGAGAAAATACTCGAAGCCGTTTTGGAGGCCGGGGCTGAGGAAGTAAATGATCTTGGCGAAAATTTCGAGATTGTTAGCGATGCATCTGATTTAGTGTCAGTTCGTTCCGCATTGCAAGCAGCCGGAATTGAATATGAATCTGCCGAAAGTCCTTTTCTGCCAACAATGTCGATTCCACTAGATGCCGAGAATGCCAAAAAAGTTTTTGAATTAATCGATGCAATCGAAGAATTAGATGACGTGCAGAACGTGTACGGCAATTTCGATGTTTCCGATGAAGTTCTAGCGAGCCTCAACTAGTTAGAACTAACCCTGTTTTAGGCTTTTGCCATGCGAGTTTTAGGCGTGGACCCAGGATTGACCCGATGCGGAATCGGGATTGTTGACGCTGCAAATTCCAAACAAAAAATTGATTTCGTTGCGGTTGGTGTGATTAAAAGTTCTCCAGATTTACCACTCGAACAAAGATTGTTAGAGATCGATCGAGGCCTTCGCAATTGGATTACCGAACATAAACCAGATGTAATTGCAGTTGAACGAGTCTTTTCACAACATAATGTACGAACAGTTATGGGAACTGCTCAAGTTGCTGGGATTGCATTGGTTGCAGCGGCACAATTCGGTATTAAAGTTGTCATGCATACCCCCAGTGAAGTAAAAGCTGCAGTTACTGGTTCCGGGCGAGCTCGCAAGAACCAAGTTGGCGATATGGTGCAGCGCATTTTGAAATTAGAAGAGATGCCAAAGCCAGCTGATGCGGCTGATGCTCTTGCGTTAGCAATTTGCCATGTGTGGCGGGGAAGTGCGGATTCAAAACTGGCAATTGCGGTTTCCAAAGAAAAATCCCGATTAGCTAAATTGCGAGCTAGCGCATGATTGCCTCACTCTTAGGCACAGTTCGGAATTTAAAAAGCGATCGGTGCGTCATCGAAGTTGGTGGCGTTGGATACCAATTACAAATTACGAATAAGACCGCAGACGAGTTGGCACTTGGGGCGGATATTCAATTTCACACTTCAATGGTGGTGCGAGAAGATTCGATGTCACTATTTGGTTTTTTAACCATAGAAGAACGCGAACTTTTTGAATTACTTCAAACTGTAAGTGGAGTAGGCCCAAAAGTTGCATTGGCAATTACTGGATCGCTTTCAGTTGAAGAATTTGCATCGGCCATTTCTCGTAAAGATACCAAGACATTATCGGGCGTTCCCGGAATAGGATCTAAAGGTGCACAACGAATGATTTTGGAACTTGGAACAAAATTAAATTCTGCAAAAGAACTAAAAGTAAAAGCTCAGATTGGTTGGCGGAGTAATTTGGTTGCGGCCCTAACAAATTTAGGTTTTAGTAATAAAGAAGCCGATGCCGCGATAAATGCACTTGCAGCGGAATTTGATGCAAAAGAACTTTCAAAAATGGCGAGCGGTGATGCGCTGAAGTTCGCGCTATCGAAAATAAAAAGATCTGGAATTGCTAAATGACCAACGCAAACGAACGTATAGTTTCAACAGGTGCGGACGATCGAGAACGTGGCACGGAACAAGTTCTGCGTCCAGAAAATCTCGGTGAATTCATTGGGCAAAAAAAGGTACGCGAGCAAGTTCGAATTCTGCTCGAAGCAGCAAAATCTCGCGGTTCTTCAGCCGACCATATTTTGTTGAGCGGTCCGCCGGGGCTTGGTAAAACAACTTTGGCATTTATTCTGGCTAATGAGTTGAATGCGCCAATTCGAATTTCCAGTGGTCCGGCAATCACGCATGCAGGTGACTTGGCTGCAATTCTCTCTTCCCTTACCGAAGGCGAAATTCTTTTTCTGGATGAAATCCATCGATTATCAAGGCCGGCTGAAGAGTTACTTTATTTAGCAATGGAGGATTTCCGAATCGATGTCGTTGTAGGCAAAGGCCCAGGGGCAACCGCAATCCCGCTAGAACTTCCGAGATTTACTTTGATCGGTGCAACAACTAGGGCTGGTCTGCTACCGGCACCGCTACGTGATCGCTTTGGCTTTACTGCTCACTTGGAGTTTTACGAGCCAGATGAATTAGCGCAAATAATTGAACGCAGTGCTCAAATTCTAAATTTGAGAATTGATCAAGATGCAATTGCGGAAATTTCCAGGCGGTCGCGGGGAACGCCCCGGATTGCGAATCGATTACTCCGTCGGGTTCGTGATTTTGCCGAAGTTAATAAATCTAAAAATATTTCTTTAGCTTTGACTAAAGATGCGCTACTCACATATGAGGTAGATCAACTTGGTTTAGATCGACTTGATCGCGAAGTTTTGAAAGCGCTAATTGAAAGATTTGACGGTGGGCCAGTTGGAGTATCCACACTTGCAATTGCAGTTGGCGAAGAGATCGAAACTATTGAAGCGGTCGCTGAACCTTTCTTGGTTCGCACAGGATTAATGGCTCGAACTTCTCGAGGTAGAGTGGCGACTGCGATGGGATTTAGTCATTTAGGCCACGAAATTCCGCGCCATTTCGACACATCTGATTTTGACGCTTAAACTCTCGCCCTATGTCAACACAATCGCAATCGACAAAAAAATCTGGCCACCCAGGTCGCACTCTTGCGGTTCTTCTCCTAGTAATCATCATTGCCGGCGCAAGTGCGCTCTTTTTTGATGCTGGAAAAGTTCGCCTCGGTTTAGACCTTCGGGGCGGTACTAGCGTTACTTTGCAACCTCGAATCGCCCCAGGTGAAAAAGGCAAAGTAACTAGTGAAGCGATTGATCAAGCAGTTTCAATTATCCGCCAACGCGTTAACTCTCTTGGCGTCGCTGAATCTGAAGTTGCGGCGCAAGGTTCTGGCACAAATCGCCAAATCGTAATTTCGGTGCCGGGCGATACCGGCCGAAGAGTTGTGGAATTGGTTGGTCAAACTGCTGAACTTCGATTTAGACAAGTGCTTGCTGAAGATAACAGCGGAACCGGTAGTGCCACCGGAAGTGCCACACCAGCTCCAGGGATAAGCGCCGAAATTAATTCAAAATTCGCGGCGCTAGATTGCACTAAACCTGAAGCACACCAAGGAACTGGTACCGACCAGCCAAGCGACACCATTGTTACCTGCGGTCAGAATTCAGCAACGAAATATATTTTAGGTCCAGCAGAAGTTTTAGGCCGAGAAATTTCAAAGGCATCTGCTGGAGTTGATCCAACAACTGGAACTGCCTGGATGGTTTTTTTAACTTTTAACGGCGAAGGTACCAAGAAATTTGGGACTTTAACTACACGCGTAACAAATTTAGCTTCTCCGCTTAATCAAGTGGCAATCGTCCTTGATGGTCAAGTTGTTTCGGCACCAAGAATCAATGAACCAATTAATTCAGGTAGCGCTCAAATAACCGGCTCTTTTACTCAAGCAGATGCTTCTGGGCTGGCAAATGTTTTGAAATATGGTGCGCTGCCATTGGCTTTTGATCGTGGTGAAGTTCAACAAGTTTCGCCGACATTAGGAGCCAATCAATTAAACGCTGGTTTATTAGCTGGTGGTTTGGGTTTGTTACTTGTGGTGCTTTATATGTTCGCTTTCTAT
>JBDKLQ010000032.1:0-3285 GCA_039795555.1 Actinomycetota bacterium | reverse complement strand
GTGTAGTCCTCCAGGTAGCTAATGGCACGATTAAAGTTCCGAACTTGATAGGCCAAAATGCAATTCAGGCTCGGGCAACGTTAACGCAAGCTGGTTTTTTAATTAAAGAAATTTTTGATTTTGATAAAAATCAACCAGTTGATTCAGTGATCGCGCAAGCGCCGCCAGCCGATAGCGCCCAAACAATTGGTTCGCAAGTAACAATTACGATTAACCGACAATAGCCGATAAATTCTTGGCGAGATTAATTGCGTTTTTATCACCACATTGCGCCAACCAGTTTGCCAACATTAAGTGCCCGTGTTCAGTTAGTACTGATTCTGGATGGAATTGCACACCCTCTATTGGCAAAGTTTTATGGCGAAGACCCATCACAATTCCGGATTCGGTTTCGCCAGTAATTTCTAATTCGTCCCTTACTGTATTTCGCTCAACTGCTAGTGAGTGATAGCGCGTTGCGGTAAATGGCGAAGGTAAATTGGTAAAGACTCCCTTGCCATTGTGTTTAACTTGCGAAGTTTTACCGTGAAGAAGTTCTGGTGCCCGATCAACTACACCACCAAAAGTTGCAGCAATAGCTTGATGTCCTAAACAGACACCAAATAACGGAATTTTTTTCTCGGCGCAAAATTTAATCATCGCAATCGAGATTCCGGCATTTTCCGGTGTGCCTGGTCCTGGTGAAATTAATACGCCATCAAAATCAGCTGCACGCTCTGGTGTGATTTCGTCATTTCGCACCACAGTGCATTCAGCGCCCAATTGACCGAGATATTGCACAAGATTAAATACGAATGAGTCGTAGTTATCTATGACCAGAATTTTCACAGGGCCATTCTGGCAGGTATCCTTACCGCCATGCCGAAGTCGAAATTACGGAAAAAAGTTACTGAGAAGCGCGCTTATAAAGCGGAACATCAACCGGAAGAGTTGGCGCCGAAAAAACTCGAAAGCCCGAAATGGCTAGCTCCGTTGATGGTGGCCGGATTCGTGATTGGTTTACTTTGGATCGTGGTTTTCTATATTTCTCAAACTGCATATCCAATTCCAGGTATTGGAACTTGGAATATGTTGATTGGTTTTGGATTTATTGGTGTTGGCTTCGTTTTAGCCACGCGTTGGCGTTAAGAAAAACTTAGTCACCAAAGCTCCAGCAACAAGGCCACCGACATGTGCGCGCCAATCGATTCCTGGAAAAATAAAACCAATTGCTAAGTTAATTCCAATCACGGTGTACATCGGTCGATTATCGATGCCGTAGCGATTGCTTAACATAGCTAGCCCGCCAAATAATCCAAAGATTGCGCCAGAAACTCCAACTGCATTGACATTACTTGGATTTAAAAACATAGATGCCAATGAGCCGCCCACTAAGGAAGTTATAAATAAAATTAAAAATTTGTTCCGGCCCAACATATCTTCGAGTGGATTTCCTAAAACCATTAGGGCATAAAGATTAAAACCTAAATGGAAAAGTCCGGCGTGAACCAGTGCTACGGTGAAAATTCGCCACCACTCACCCTGATTCAACACCAAATATTTATTCAAAAATAAGTAATTACTTATTGGATAGAACATATCCACCAAATAAAACCCGGCAATCAGGGTTAGTAAAAACTTTGTTGTTGGACGCATTAAGCGATAGTTACGCTGTTGATCTTTACCGGTGTAGTTGGTCGATCGCTGGCATCGGTTTTAGTCGAAGCAATTTTGTCGACAACTTCCCGGCTTGCTGAATCAGTTACTTCGCCAAAGATTGAATGTTTGCGATTTAACCATTCGGTTGGCACTACGGTAATAAAAAATTGCGAACCATTTGTTCCTGGTCCGGAATTAGCCATGGCCAATAAATATGGACGATCAAATTGCAACTCCGGATGAAATTCGTCGGCAAAGCGATACCCCGGTCCGCCGGTTCCGCGACCAAGTGGATCTCCGCCTTGAATCATGAAGCCATCGATCACACGATGGAAAATAGTTCCGTCATACAACTTTGCAGTTGTGGTTTCGCCATTTCTTGGATCGGTCCATTCGCGAGCGCCAGTAGCTAACTCAACAAAATTTGCCACGGTTTTTGGCGCATGATTTGGAAATAGTTCGATTTTGATATCACCTAATGTGGTGTGAAGAGTTGCTGTTGTCATGGCTCAATTATCTCTGGCCGAAGAGTTTCGGCCAAATTTTCTGCGGAATCAATCGAGCAATCTTCATTGTGGTCGCCATTGATCGCGGAAACACAATCTCGGTTTTTCCATTATTAATTCCATCGGCAATATATTTCGCTGCTTCATCTGCTTCGATGAGAAACGGCATTCGGAATTTATTTGTAGCAGTCTTTGGAGTCTTCACAAAAGCTGGTGAAATTGCTTGGACTTTAATATTGGTGTTTCTTAAATCAACTCGCATACATTCAAGAAAATTTAATTGGGCAGCTTTGCTTGGGCTGTATCCGATGGAACTAGGCAAACCGCGGTATCCCGCAACTGATGAAGTGCCAATAAATGTACCTTTGTTTGCTGCCAGCATCTTTGGCAAAACTACCGAAGCGCACCGCGCTAACCCTAAATTATTTACATCATCGTGTTCTTTATAAATTTCAAAATCGAATTTTTGAATTGACATCTGTTTCCAATAACCTGAAACGAAAATTACGATATCGAATTCTTTATGCTTTTTTAAATACGCTGCTGCCGCTTTTTTAAATGATGCTTCGCTAGATACGTCAACCGGGATTACATCCATTGTTTTACCGGCGACTTCTTTTAGCGCCTTTTCATTTCTTGCCGAGATAGTTACTTGATGTCCTCGTTTTTCAAGCTCTGTTGCTAACGCTGCGCCAATTCCGGATGATGCACCGATAATCCAAGTTTTCATAATTTTTCAAAACCTAACTGCCAGACATCTAGATGGCGGGCGCGGAATCCAGCTTCGGAGTAAGCCAGGTAGTACTGCCACATTCTTTCAAATTCTGTGTCAAAGCCTAATTTGTGTACTTGATCAATATTTTTCATAAAGCGTTCTCGCCAAAGTTTGAGCGTGTGTGCATAGTCCAAGCCGAGCGATCTGCGATCTATCAATTTTAAAGTTGGTCTCGTGTACTGATCAATTACTTCAAGTGACGGAATTATGCCGCCCGGAAAGATGTATTTATGAATCCAGGTGTACGCATGTTTCGATGCTAACAATCGTTCATGTGGCATGGTGATTGCTTGCAAGCCAAATTTTCCGCCTTTTTTAAGGTGTTTGCGCACCGCTTCAAAATAAGTTGGCCAATATTTTTCACCG
>JBDKLQ010000031.1:0-3422 GCA_039795555.1 Actinomycetota bacterium | reverse complement strand
GAAGAGTGGAAATTCGAAAACATGTCCGCGCCAGTTGGCCAAGGTGCAAAACGCGTTATGACTTTTCCATTAACTACTCGCAAAAAGGTGAGCGGAGTAGTGGTCCTTAACGAAGATTGGGATCGCTTTATTCTCGCCGTCGAAATGGGTATTGGCCTGCAGCGCTACGGCGCCAAAGCAATCGCGTTTTGGAATCAAGAACTAGGCAACTACCAGAACAAAAAACCGAAACTTTAAATTAAGTTAATTTAAGAACTTTAAATTTCGTGTGGCTGGGGATCGGCCAATCTAAAGCCCACGCTTCGCACCACTGCAATGACTTCTGGTCCGCCATTTTGGCGAATTTTGGTGCGGATGCGCGAAGCATGCGAATCAATAATGTGATCGCTGCCTTCACCTTTCAGCGAACCAATTGCTTCCAAGATTTGGTTACGGCTAAATACTCGCTTTGGATTTTCCATCAAAAGTTGCAAGAACTGATATTCAGTATTGGTTAACGAAACTGTTTTCTCGCCAATTTTGAACGAATGCTGACTTAAATCCATCTCTAAGTTGGCCCAAGTCAAAATATTTGCTCGCGGTGCTCGTTGGGTTTGGCCGCGCTTTATTTGTTGCACAATTCGAGAAGTTAAAACTTTCTCTTCGATTGGCTTGGTTACATAATCATCAGCGCCAGCTGCCATCACCATCTGTTCATCGACAGTTTCACCGCGTTTGGTAAACATCAAAATCGGTACGGTAGATGCGGCGCGGATCCAGCGGCAAACTTCTAAGCCAACTAGTTGCGCATGACCTAAATGAATTATTACCAAGCTGTAATCGTGTTGCTCGAAAATTTCTTTTGCTTCTACCGGTGATGGGGTGTCATAAACAACAAAGCCCATAAGCTCTAGATGTAGTCGAACCTTCATCCGGTCATCGGCATCATCTTCCAATAACAGAACGTTATTTGGTGAATTGGTCAGATCAGTCAGTTCCGTCATTTCTTCCTTACTTTCTTAAATTGGTAGAAATTCGTGAGATAACCGTGAGGAATTCTCAAGAACTGATTTATAGGTTCTCATCCTATCGCCGAGCTCCAACTAACCCCGAAACGAGCGCCAAGTGGCAAAGAAAATTATTGGATTACTAGCAATTTCATTACTAATTTCGCCAATTGTTCAATCAAATGCCGGAAAACCTGAATGTGCAGGTAAACCAACAATCACATCTTTATCACCGACATCTGGTGATATATCTGGCGGTACCACGGTAAATATTGCTGGCACCTGTTTTGAAGTTGGGCTCGATGTTAATTTTGATTCAACACCTGCCACAATTATTTCGGTCGATCCAGAACTAATAGTGGTACTTACACCACCACACGCCCTTGGCACATTTGATGTACATGTTAAACACTCAAGCGGCAATGCAACTGCGAAAGATGCATTTACTTTTACTGAGCCAGTTTTAATTCCACACACCGTGACTTTTGATGGCAATGGCGCAACTGGTGGATCAACTGCACCACAAACTTCAACTGGTCCAGCGGTGTTATCGGCAAATGGTTTTACCCGCGAAGGTTTTACTTGGCACGGTTGGGTTACTGCGCCACTTGGCGGCGTGGAATACGAAACCGGTGCAACTTATCCATTTGCGATTGATGCAATTTTGTATGCCGAATGGTCGGCCGATGTTGTACCGCCGGTAGAACCACCAACCCCACCTGCTCCAAGTGGCGGTGGCGGCGGAAGATCCCCGGCACCGACTTATCAAATTACTTTTGAAAGTAATGACAGCGAAGGTTTGATGGCAAACGCCCAAGTTGCGACCAATAGCTCACTGCCACCGCTTGCTTTTACTAAACCTGGTTACAACTTCGATCATTGGTCAACATCTCGTTCTGTAGATGGAATTATTTTTGATGACAAAGATCCATTTACTTTGGCGGCAGACACCACGTTGTATGCGCATTGGCAACCAAAAGTGGCAATCGATGTTTTAGCAAATCAGCCAATTAACTTACCGATTAAAGGAAACGAAGCTGTAGCAATTGGCGTCCACGTTCAAGTTCCGAATACCAAGGTCATTTACGCCATCGTTGATATCCCACAGGGTGTAGCGACAATTAGTTCGGCAATTCGGATTACACCACTGGCCACTGATGCTTCAGTTGAAGCCGGAATTGTGAATATGCGAGTTGAGATCTTTGATGCCAATGGAAAGCTTTTCCCATTGCTGTTGGTGCCAATCAAGATTCACTTTAAAAATGTCCTTGCGGATATGCAGGTGGCGACCTCTAATGATTCGCTGCGCTGGACCGGAATCCCGCTGCTAAAGGACCGGACTCTGCCGCCCGATCAAGCCGATGGTTATTACATCAATGTTGAAGGCACGGTTGATGTCATCACCAACCACTTAACGATGTTTAGCATTAAGAAATCGGTAACCAATCAAATCGTTGCCAAATCATCTAAGCCGCTAGTTACCCATTACCAAAAGGCGAAGTTGAGCTCGACCGGAAGCAACGGCACCAGCGAGGTTTATTTCGAATCCACCACGCCATACATCTGTTCCGTTGATCGCGCTGGAAATATCACGCCGCTGCAAAGCGGTACCTGCACCATGAACGCGGTGCAAGATAGCGACGGGGTTTATTTCAACAGCTCGTCTGAATCAGTTTCGGTCAAGGTTTCTTATCTGAATTACAAACTTAATGTGACTGGCGAAGGCGCCACCCGCCGAGTTGGCGTTGCGCTTACGGCCAAGTATGCAAACAAGTTGGCTCACATCGAAGTGTTAAAGCCAGGTGCCAGCCAATTCACTTTCGTTAAACATTTAACGCTGAACGAAAATGGCAAGAACAGTTTTAACTTGGCGATCGAACCGGGTACCGTAGTTCGGGCAGTCGTTGATGGGGAAGTGGTTTCTACTTTCCTACACCGCGTTTGATTATTCGGTGTAGCAACTTCACAAATAAGCCATCGCGGTGGCTGGCCACGTAGCGATAACCAGCTTCGCCTACGCCACCGCTGGCGCGCAATAACCACGCGCCGAGCCAGTGGTCGCACGCACTTAACAAAACCGCAACTGCCGCCGCACCAAAATAAATTTGGCCGCCATTTATTACCACTACAGACTTTTCACATTGCTCGCGCGTCACACCATAATCTGCCGGATTAATTTCCTGATTGGCCAACGCAACGACTTCAGTTTGCCGCTTTACCCACTGAACACAATCAAAACAAAATCCGCAATTGCCGTCATAAATTACAACGGGTAAATCACCAACAGCCACCATTTAGTTTTCGCGCTTTAAACCTTTGATTACCCGCCAGCTCCACCAGAACAACAAGAACTGCAACGGCAAGCGGCCCCAACCAATTAGCGGATCGGGCATTGGTTGATCGGCCCATTGAATCGCCATATTTATATTTGCTGGA
>JBDKLQ010000030.1:0-6152 GCA_039795555.1 Actinomycetota bacterium | reverse complement strand
TAGCAAACTTTGGTGGGCCGTGTAGGACTCGAACCTACGACCCAGTGATTAAGAGTCACTTGCTCTACCAACTGAGCTAACGGCCCCAAAGTCTTGCGGGTCAGACCCTATCAGCGTGTTGACCCTTTGAATAATTCGCGCCACGCATCAGGATTTCCCAATGGTGCGCAAAAAATCTCTCTGGGCGATGGCGCTGATCTCGATTTTAGTTTGTTCTGGAGTAACTGGAATCGAAAATTCGAACGCTGCCGAAAATGCTTTAACTGCGCTTGCAAAACTTCCAGTCAAGGGGCGCGCTGCAAAGGTAAAAGATATGCGTGCGCAATTTGGTCCAGCTTGGAAAGATGTCGATCGAAATGGCTGCGATACCAGAAACGATATTTTGAAGCGTGATTTAACAAATCTAGTTTTTCGCCCCAGTACCAAGAATTGCGTTGTTGAATCTGGCATGTTGACCGACCCTTATTCAGGCGAAGTAATTGAATTTACTAAAGGCCAAGTAAGCAGCATGGAAGTTCAAATAGATCACGTAGTGGCACTTGCCGATGCGTGGCAGACCGGCGCCTTCAAATTAACCGAAGCACAGCGCTCGCAATTGGCAAACGATCCATTGAATTTATTAGCAGTTAAAGGTCGATTAAATTCGCAAAAGAGCGATAGCGATGCCGCAAGTTGGCTACCACCGCTTAAAAGTTATCGCTGTAAATATGTGGCCCGGCAAATTGCAGTAAAAGTTAAATATGGCTTATGGGTAAAACCAGCGGAAAAAACTGCAATCCAAAATATTTTAAAAAAATGCCCGAATGAACCGTTGCCGAATTAATATCCGCGAATGCGGGCATATGACGCTTTAACTTCAGTCTCTGCTTCGCCGCGACCAACCCATTGGCCTTTGCCAACAATCTTGCCCGGTTCTAATTCTTTATACACTTCAAAAAAATGTTGAATTTCGCTCAAATCGAATTTCGAAACATCATCAATTTCTTTAATGTGGCTTTTGCGAACATCACCGGCAGGCACACATAACAATTTGTCGTCGCCGCCAGCTTCATCGGACATATTGAACATGCCAATTGCGCGACACGAGACTACGCAGCCAGGAAAAGTAGGTTCATCAAGCATTACGAGTGCATCCAATGGATCGCCATCCTGGCCAAGTGTGTTGTTGACGAAACCGTAATCCCATGGATAGCGAGTTGAAGTAAAGAGCATCCGATCTAACCGAATCTTGCCGCTGTTGTGATCAAGTTCGTATTTATTTCGACTACCAGCTGGAATTTCGATTGTGACGTCGAAAATAAAATCAGACACAGAGCGCCTCTCTTATTAAAACTTGGGGTGAATGACGGGGCTCGAACCCGCGACATTTCGGACCACAACCGAATGCTCTACCAGCTGAGCTACATCCACCATGTTGCGTGGCTAATTGTAGCGGTTTAATTTTCCGGAGTAATCGCGAATAAATTGGCGCGGTAATGAGCAAGTTCGGCAATTGAATCTTTAATATCGCCCAGCGCTCGGTGATTACCAGTTTTAGTAGGTGACTTGAAGTAGACCTTTGGGTACCAGCGCCTTGCCAATTCTTTAATAGATGAGACATCAATGGTTCGGTAATGCAGCATCTTGGCAAAGTTCGGCATATCGCGTTCGATAAAACCGCGATCAAAGTTAACGGAATTCCCGGCAATTGGAGATTTACCTTCGGTGACGCCAGATTCAGCTAAATATTTCAATATCTTTTCTTCGGCATCAGCCATTGAAATTCCATCTGGGATTAGCGGCAGTAGTCCCGAATCAGTGTGCATCTTTTTAACGAATTCGGTCATTGCTTCCAACTTTGCTGGTTCGCATTTAATAACAAAATCGACGCCATCACCGATTACATTTAAATCTGAATCGGTTACTAATACGGCAATCTCGACCAGCGCATCGGTCGCCAAATCCAGCCCGGTCATTTCGCAATCAACCCAAACCAGATGCGGATGTTCACTCGCCACCGCGCAAAGATAGCCGCGCTCCCCATCGATTCCACAATTTAAGTTTTCGTTAACCTTCCGTTCACCTAATTTCTACCCCCAATGTCTGGGTAACGGGCAGTATCCCCCTCGTGAGCATGCCTACTCCACGAACGATTACGACTGAACCCAGAAAATCCGATCGGGTATTTAGCGCAATCGTTACTGGTGGCGGATTCTTTTCATTAATTGTGCTTGGACTAATTTCTTTATTTCTTTTATTTAATGGATTTAATGTTCTAAAAACTGAAGGTTTGAAATTCCTAACTGGATTTGAATGGCAGAACGCGATTCCCGATGCCGGAACCCCAGCAAATTACGGAATTGGCGCAATGCTTTACGGAACGCTTGTTCTCGGTTTAATCGCGCTCTTTTTTGGTTTTCCAATTGCAGTTGGATCCGCGCTATTTCTTTCCTATTACGCACCAGATTGGTTAAAGAAACCAATGGTTATCGTCATCGACATTATGGCGGCAATTCCATCAGTGGTTTATGGACTTTGGGGCTATTTTGTATTGATGCCTCATGCTGAATATTGGGCCAAATTAATTCATAAATATCTAAGTTTCATTCCGATTTTCGATATGCCAGCGCCGGCTTATTCTCGTTCGCCATTTATTGCAGGCTTAGTTTTATCAATCATGATTGTTCCGATTATTACTTCAATATCGCGCGAGGTTTTTGCGCAGACACCACTTGATCGAATCCAGGCAGCCTATGCACTTGGCGCAACTAAATGGACCATGATCAAAGCGGTAGTGATTCCTTATGGCGCCGGTGGCGTAATTGGTGGCGCGATGCTTGGTCTGGGCCGTGCACTTGGCGAAACCGTTGCGGTTTACACCGTTTTGAATTTGGTTTACGACATTCGCCCTGAAGTATTACTAAGCGCTGGTGGATCAGTTGCTTCAATGATTGTTAACAAATTTGGCGAAGCCGATAAAGCCGAACTACAAGCCCTTATGGCCGCTGGTTTGGTCCTCTTTTTAGTTACCTTAATCGTAAATTTCTTGGCGAATCTGATTATTAATCGGACGGTGCGCAAATAATGACGATTGCAGCCCCAAAGCATCCATGGCGACCAACACCAAAAGACTTAGTACCAGATTTCATTGGAGTCTTATTAACCGTATTGATTTCTTTTTTAATAATTGCCTTTTCGCCGCTAAGCGGCAAATTGGGATTTGTTGTATCGCTTTTA
The DNA here is from genome assembly GCA_039795555.1 of Actinomycetota bacterium. GTDB lineage: Bacteria > Actinomycetota > Actinomycetes > Nanopelagicales > Nanopelagicaceae > ZLKRG08. The sequence continues at coordinate 2,936 of JBDKLQ010000030.1, read as the reverse complement.
TTCACGGCAATGGTGGTATCGGGCGTTGTAAATTATATTCGGCGCGATCGCAAAGCGGCTTTTAACGCTGTTACAAGTGTTCTAATTTATATCACTGGAACATTTTTGATAATTCCAGTTGGTTCTATTTTGCTGGAAATTATTGCCAAAGGTATTCCGGGGCTCAATTGGACGATGTTTATTCACGATATGTCTGTTACTTCGGCGGATGCGCCAGCTAATGAAGGTGGCTTACTTCACGCGATTATCGGAACCGGCTATTTAATTTTCTTCGCTTCAATTTTGTCGGTCCCAATTGGAATTTTGACTGGGCTATATTTAACGGAAATCAAAGGCAAATTTTCCGGCATTGTTCGATTCTTTGTTCAAGCTATGTCAGGTGTGCCATCAATTGTGGCGGGGTTGTTTATCTACGCCGTCTGGATGATTCAATTAGGTAATCAATATTCAAATATTGCCGGCGCTGCATCTCTGGCGATTTTGATGATTCCAACGGTGGCCAGAACTGCTGAAGAAGTTTTGAAATTAATTCCACCTGATTTACGCGAAGCTGGATTAGCACTTGGTGCGACTCAGTGGCGCACCGTGGCAATGATTGTGCTACCGGCGGCGCGTAGTGGATTAATTACTGCGGTAATTCTAGGAATTGCGCGTGTAGCGGGCGAAACCGCACCACTTTTGTTAACTGTTGGTGGCGCCGATGCCGTCAATTTAAATCCATTCAGCGGAAATAGTTCGGCACTTCCTTATTACATTTGGAAGGCGTTCTCTCTCGGCACAGATCAATCAATTGCGCGTGCGTGGGCAGGAATATTTGTTTTGATGGCATTAGTAATGGCGTTCTTTACCTTGGCTCGCGTCTTAGGTAATCGCCGTGGACGGGCATAACGAGGAGAAAAAATGACAACCGGCTTAGAGGCAAGAAATATTCATGCTTGGTTTGGTAAAAAGCATGCCGTTTCAAATATCTCGCTCGATTTTAATCAGGGCACAGTGACTGCGCTGATTGGTCCATCTGGTTGTGGCAAATCAACATTTATTAGAATTTTAAATCGAATGCATGAGTTCATTCCAACTGCCGCGATGGCTGGCGAAGTTCTACTTGATGGTTCTGATATTTATCAATCTGGCGTCGATGTAACAAAAATTAGATTACAGATCGGTATGGTTTTCCAAAAACCAAACCCGTTCCCATCAATGACGATCGCCGAAAACGTTTTATCGGGATTAAAGCTGGCACAACTAAAAATTGAAAATCGCGATGAATTACTTGAGACTTGTTTACGTCGAGCTGGCTTATGGGATGAAGTTAAAGATCGATTAGATGAATATGGTGGCGCGCTATCTGGTGGCCAGCAGCAGCGCTTATGCATTGCCCGTTCTTTAGCTGTTCAACCAAAAGTATTATTAATGGACGAACCATGTTCGGCACTTGATCCAGGATCAACACTTCGAATCGAAGAAACCATCCGCGAACTAGCCCAAACCATGACTATCGTGATCGTGACCCACAATATGCAACAGGCAGCGCGCGTATCTGATTACACCGCCTTTTTCTTATCGGACGGCGGTCCAGGCGAATTAATCGAGACTGCCGACACCAAAACCATCTTCTCGGTTCCGAAAGATAAACGAACCGAAGATTATGTAACTGGTCGCTTCGGTTAATTAGTTCACTAACTGTTAACCAAACCGTCTAATAACGTTTCCCACTTGGTTCGCGCAGGTTTCCTTTAAAACTTTAAGTTGAGCCCCGTAAGTACCACAATCTAAAAAGGGGAAACTAAATGAAGGCTCGTAAGAGCAGAGCGATTATCACAATCGCATTAGCAACTGCAGTGTTCGGTGCGACACCAGCATTTGCAGGAGTAACAATTAATGGTTCTGGAGCAACATTTGCGGCGCCATTAATTGACGTGTGCAAAGCAGATTTCAATAAAGATACTGGAAACACATTAAATTATTCAGGTGGCGGATCTGGTAAAGGCCGCACCGATTTCTCTGGTGGGCTAGTTGATTTCGCTGGTTCAGATGCGCCATATTCATCAGGCGAACCAGCTAATTTGGTTTACGCCCCTGTTTATGCGGCCCCAATTGCATTGATGTACAACATCCCAGGAATCAAAGAGTCAATTTATTTGAGCCCATCAACAATTGCCCAAATCTTCTCTGGCTACATTACAAATTGGGATGACAAGCAAATTGCCGCAGATAACACCCGCACTGTTAAGACTCCTGTTTTCGAAACCAAAAAAGTAAATGTAACTGTCAAGGGGAAGAAAACAACAAAAGTTGTGCCGGTACTAGATGCAAAGGGCAAGCCAAAGATTAAGTCTTATAAGACCAAGGAAGTAAATATCGATCTACCAAAATCTCAGATCACAGTTTGGTATCGCACCGATTCTTCAGGTACTTCTGAAAACTTCACCAATTTCCTAAACAAGGCAGCTGCTGATAAGTGGACCAAAGCGAAAAATGCGGTATTCGCTAACTCAACTCCACGCAACATTGCAACTCAATTTAACTTCCAAGGCGCATCAGGTTCTGCCGCAGTTGCAGCTGGTGTTAAGTCAAAGGAAGGATCAATTGGTTACGGTGAATTGAGCTTCGCACTTGCTACATCATTACAGGTTGCGAATGTTCAAAACGCAGCTGGCGAATTCGTTAAACCAGAAGCAGCCGGCGTATCGGCCTTCCTCGGTGGTGGAACAATCAATGCAAACGGAACTGTTACATATGACTTCGCGAAATCAATTCCAGGTGCATATCCACTAGGAGTAACTTCTTACGGACTTGCATATGCATCAGGCAAAGACGCAGCCAAGCAGAAGGCGGTAGCCGAATGGTTCTCATATGTATTAACCAAGTGCCCATCAAAGTATCCAGAGAAAGGTTTCTCAACTATCACTGGACCACTAGCAACAAAAGCAATCGAA
>JBDKLQ010000029.1:0-6343 GCA_039795555.1 Actinomycetota bacterium | reverse complement strand
TGAAGGTAGATACCGACAGGTGAACCTTCATGTACAACTAAACGACGGATCTCAATCTTCTCGCCAAGCGTTGCATTTCCTTCATCAATTACTGCTTGGACAGTTTGGCCTGGCTTAATTTCAGATTTAAGAAAAGCCTCAACATCTGAAATTTTAGACTTTGCTAAATGATCAACTAATTCATCGCCCAAGGCTTGAAACCGCTCGCCTTTTGCTACGAAATCTGTTTCGCAATTAAGTTCAAGCATTACCCCAAGATCGTTTACAACACGGGCAACGACTAAGCCATTTGAAGTGGTCCGACCTTCGCGTTTGGTTACACCTTTAAGTCCTTTAACGCGAATGATTTCAACTGCCTTATCAAAATCGCCACCAGCTTCATCTAAAGCTTTCTTGCAATCAAGCATTCCGGCAGCAGTAACTTCACGTAACCGCTTTACATCTTCTGCTGAATAACTCATTTTTGTTCGTTTGCACCTTCCAGAAGTTCTTTTTCCCAATCAGCTAATGGTTCGCCCGCCGCAACTTCTTCACTCTTCTCAGTTTTTGCATTGGCTGAACGTGCTTGTAGACCAGCTGCAATCGCATCACCAATGACTCGAGTCAAAAGCGCAATTGAGCGAATTGCGTCATCGTTACCTGGAATCTTGAAATCAACTTCATCTGGATCGCAATTGGTATCAAGAATTGCAATAACTGGAATACCTAGTTTCTTTGCTTCGGCAACAGCTAGGTGTTCCTTCTTGGTATCTACCACCCAAAGTGCGGCAGGCAATTTGGTCATGTTTCGAATACCGTCTAGGTTTTTGTTTAGCTTCTCGCGTTCGCGGCGAAGTACCAATAATTCTTTTTTTGTAAGTAATTGATCGTTTGCTGTTTCCAACGCTTCCAATTCCTTCAAACGCTGAATGCGCTTGTAAACGGTTGGGAAGTTGGTCAACATTCCGCCGAGCCAACGCTCGGTAACAGATGGCATGCCAACGCGGGCGGCTTGCTGCAAGATCGGTTCTTGCGCTTGCTTCTTGGTGCCAACGAACATCACGTTGCCACCCTTAGCGACAACATCTTTTACGAATTCATATGCTTTATCGATTAGCGCAAGTGACTGCTGAATATCGATGATGTAAATACCGTTGCGCTCGGTAAAAATAAAGCGCTTCATCTTTGGATTCCATCGACGAGTCTGGTGTCCGAAATGCACACCACTGTCGAGGAGCTCTCGCATTGTTACTACCGCCATGGCGGCACACTCCTTTTTCGGTAATTGTTAAACAATTACCGCACTCGGTTAACGATCTAAAACAATTTGATTTAGATCCCTCGCACTAGTTGCACTGTGCCAGTTTGGAAATTTTTAAATTTCCGCTTCGGACCGAGGTGCAATTCCTCTGTGAAGAGTTAGTGCTGTGATGTCACGAAATTTCTCTCGTGCAAGGCAAATTCTACCTAGTTAATCCAAGTGCTTTTTACCGCTAATTAGGCGCGGGGGTGTGCTTGTTTGAAGGCTTTATGTAGTCGTTCCGCTGATACATGAGTATAAATTTGTGTCGTTGCAAGTGAGGCGTGGCCCAAAATTTCTTGAACTGTTCGTAAATCTGCGCCACCTTCTAATAGATGCGTTGCCGCAGAATGGCGAAGCGCGTGTGGCCCCATTCGTTCAAAACCTTCTAACGCTTCTAGCGTTTTATAAACAATGGTGCGAACTTGGCGCTGATCAATCCGTTTACCTTTTCGGCCCAGAAAAATTGCATTACCTGAATTTGCCGTAACGAATTCACTTCGAACATTTAACCAATTTTGCAGCGCAGCGATTGCTGGATTTCCAATTGGAATGACCCGTTCTTTGCTGCCTTTTCCAAAAACTCTAATCGTTTGTCGGTCGTAATCCACGTCTGTTAAATCCAAGCCGCATAATTCGCTAACTCGAGCACCGCTTGCATACAAAATTTCCACAATCGCCAGATCGCGGATTGCTTCAGCGCCATTATCTTCAGCGGCTCTGGTTTCTAAAGATTTAATTGCCAGATTTGCCGAATCGGCATCTAAAACATTTGGCAGAATTCGATGAGCTTTTGGTGTCGCTAGATTTACGCCGATATCGCTGGTGATTAATTTTTCATTTGCAGCCCATTTGGAAAAAACTTTAATCGAGGTTGCTCGGCGCGATAACGAAGTCCGGGCGCCGGTTTGAGCTGCTAACCAAGAACGCAGGTGCGCTAAATCCAAATGTTTAATATCCGCTAAACCCAATTTTTGTAAATGTGTTATCAGGCTTTGTAAATCGCCTAAATAAGCCCGGATGGTATTTTCAGAAAGGGCTCGGTCGTTTGATAAATAGTTTTCATATTTATTAAAAACTTCCGTAAACTCCATAAGAGTTAAGGTTACTCGGGCTTGCGACCTTGTCTTAGTAAGCCGAAGGTGAGCGCTTCCTCGAGCGCCATTGCAGAAGCTGCAATCACATTTTCGTGAACACCAACTGTGTTCCATTCACCATTGCCATCGCTCGTTTCAACCAGAACGCGCGTAACTGCGCCGGTTCCTAAACGACCTTCCAAAATGCGAACTTTGTAATCAGTTAATTCAAGTTTTGCCAATTCCGGATAAAGTTTTAACAAACCAGTGCGAAGTGCATTATCGAAAGCGTTAACGGGACCGTTTCCGGTTCCAGTGCAGACAAACTTCTGGTTATTAGCCGTTACCGTAACTTCCGCCTTAGTAACAATATTTCGTTTTTCGTCACTTTCAACCGAAGTTAACCAATGTTCGATGGTAAAAAATTTCGGTCGTTTTCCATTCTTCTCTTCTAAAAGCAACAATTCGAAGGAGGCATCGGCTGCTTCAAAGGTGAAACCTTTACTTTCCAAATCCTTTACTCGCTCGACAACTCGAGTAATTAATTCTTTATCGCCACCTAAATCCACACCTAGTTCCATACTCTTTAATTCAATCGAAGCTCGGCCAGCCATATCGCTAACCAACATCCGCATATCGTTTCCGACCTCTGCTGGATCTTCATGTTGGTACAAAGCTGGATCAACTTTGATCGCACTGGCATGTAGCCCGGCTTTATGCGCAAATGCCGAGACCCCAACATATGGTTGGCGCGCACTTGGTTGAATATTTGTAACTTCAGCAACGGCATGTGCGATTCGGAAAGATTCGCGCAGCGCTTGATCCGGCAAAACTTTCTTATCCTTTTTCAATTCTAAATTGGCAATAATCGAAACTAAGTCGGCATTTCCAGTTCGTTCACCGTAACCATTTAAAGTTCCTTGAACATGTGTCGCACCTGCTGCTACGGCGGCCATTGAATTTGCGACGGCGCAACCTGTGTCGTTATGGCAATGAATTCCAAGGCGCGCTTTAGATCCATTCAAAACTTCATGAACTACATCGGCAATTTCATCAGGCAACATTCCGCCATTGGTATCGCAGAGTGCGATTACATCGGCGCCCGCTTCGGCAGCTGTGCGCACAACTTCAAGCGCATATTTTTTGTTACTGCGATAACCGTCAAAGAAATGTTCGGCATCTAGAAAAACGCGTTGCCCTTCACTTCGAAGGTGAGTGATGGAATCGCGAATCATTTCGAGATTTTCTTCCAACGTGGTTTTTAGCGCTAATTCGACGTGGCGATCAAATGATTTTGCAACAAGCGTTACTACCGGTGCCCCAGAATCTCGAAGTGCGCCGAGTAATACATCATCAGCTGCTTTCACATTTGGACGTCGCGTAGCACCAAACGCCACGAATTGAGCATTCTTTAATTTCAATTCTTTCTTAGCTAAGGCAAAAAATTCAGTGTCTTTTGGATTGGCGCCTGGCCAACCACCTTCGATAAAGCCAACACCCAGTTCATCTAAATGGCGCGCAATTACCATCTTGTCATTTACTGAAAGATTTAAGCCCTCTTGCTGTGCTCCATCGCGAAGCGTGGTGTCATAAATATGAAACGAATCTGGCATCGACATTAGATAACCCGCTTAACCCAACCGTGTTTATCTTCGGTCTGGCCATGTTGAATATTCAAAAGCGTTTCGCGAATTTTCATTGTGATTGGGCCAGGTGTGCCATCACCAGTTACCCAAGTTCCCCACTTTGATTTCGCAGCGCCAATTGGCGAAACGACTGCGGCAGTTCCGCAGGCAAATGTTTCTGAAATTTCGCCACTTTGAATGCCATCGCGCCAGTCATCAACGCTGAGCATTACCTCATCAACGCCATAACCTAAATCTTTAGCAACTGACAAAATTGAATCGCGCGTGATTCCAGGTAGTAGCGTGCCAGTTAATTTCGGCGTGACTACTTTATTTCCTTTAACAAAATAAAGATTCATGCCACCCATCTCTTCGACCCAACGTCGTTCGACCGCATCTAACCAAACAACTTGATCGCAACCTTCGGCGGCAGCTTCCTTTTGCGCGACTAATGAAGCGGCATAATTACCGCCGCATTTTGCTTCACCAGTGCCACCAGGTGCGGCTCGAACATATTCAGTTGAAATCCAAACTGTAACCGCTTTCGATGGATCAAAATAAGCACCAGCTGGGGTTGCGATTAATACATACATCGCTTTGTTTGTTGGGCGAACACCCAAACCAACTTCAGTTGCAAACATAAATGGCCGGATATATAGCGATTCGCCAACTTTATCTGGCACCCAACCTGCATCTTGTTTTACTAAAGCTTCAACAGTTTCGATAAATAATTTCTCAGGTAGCTCGGGAAGTGCTAATCGCTTTGCTGATCGAATGAAGCGCTGCGCATTTGCATCTGGCCGAAATAAAGCAACGCCACCATCTTTTTGGCGGTAAGCCTTCATACCCTCAAAGATTTCTTGGCCGTAATGGAAAACAGCGGTAGCTGGATCTAACGTGATTGGACCGTATGGTTTTAACTCTGGTTCACTCCAACCGGTTTTTTCATTCCATTCGCAAACCACCATATGGTCGGTGTAGTGCTTACCGAATCCACCTTCGGCAACTAGCGCTGCCCGCTTTGCTGGTTCCACTGCATTTGGATTTAACGTACTTTTCATTTCAAAGCGCTCGCTAACGCTGTTCCGATTTCGGTAGTTGAACGTTTTGCATCACCGCGCGTCGCCAAATCATTTGAGACTGCAGCTTCAACTTCCCGAGCTGCGGCATGAAGTCCAACGTGATCTAACAGCATCGCAACCGACATAACCGTTGCAGTTGGATCCGCTAAATTTTTACCGGCAATATCTGGCGCTGAGCCATGAACTGGTTCAAACATCGATGGAAATTTTCCGGTCGGATTAATATTTCCCGAAGCAGCTAAACCAATTCCGCCACAAATTGCCGCAGCAATGTCGGTCAAAATGTCGCCAAACAAATTATCAGTTACTACAACATCAAATCGTTCAGGATTGGTAACAAAGAACATCGAAGCGGCATCAACATGAAGATAATCCGTTGTTACTTCAGGAAATTCTTTTGCCACTTCGTTAAACGTTCGGGTCCAAAGCGAACCGGCATGAGTCAAAACATTGTTTTTATGCACTAACGTCAATTTTTTACGTGGCCGAGCAATAGCCCGCGCAAACGCATCGCGAATTACGCGTTCCGCACCACGCCTAGTATTAATTGATTCTTCTGTAGCAACTTCAGCTTCAGTACCTTCTGCTAAAAATCCACCAGCTCCAACATATGGACCTTCGGTACCTTCGCGAACAACAACAAAATCAATTGATTTATCGGTAGCAAGAGGTGACTTGACGCCAGGCATTAATTTTGCTGGGCGCAAATTTACGTAATGATCAAACGCAAAACGCAATTTCAAAAGTAGGCCACGTTCTAAAACCCCAGATGGCACGGTCGGATCTCCAACTGCACCGAGCAGAATTACATCATTTTTGGCAATGTCAGCCATAACTTCATCGGTTAAAACTTCGCCAGTGCGATGCCAATAACCTGCGCCTAAATCATAAGATTTTTTAACAAACTTAACCCCATGTTTTGCTGCCACCACGTCTAAAACTTTTAGACCTTCGGCAACAACTTCTGGGCCGATGCCGTCGCCAGCAATTACTGCTAATTTGATTTCTTTTGTCATTACAAAGAAACCGTTCTCGCTAGTTCGGCGCCAATCTCTTTGCCAAGTTTCTCAACAGTGTTTAAATCAACAGCGCTATCTACCGTAATCACCATTAGCGCATTACCACCAGTGTGATCGCGCGCAACAAGCATGCCGCCGATATTTACACCAGCCAGTGCATTACCAACAGCACCAACCACGCCTGGTCGATCTTTGTATTGCAAGAAAATCATGTTATTTGTTGGCGTTAAATCCATATCGAATTTATTGATACCAACAACTT
>JBDKLQ010000028.1:0-6407 GCA_039795555.1 Actinomycetota bacterium | reverse complement strand
AATCAAGCAGTGCAGTTTCTTCACCGCAAATGTATGCACCGGCACCAATATGTAAAACTAATTCCAAGTCATTCTCAGTTCCAAATATTTTCTTTCCTAGGTAACCAGCCGCATAGGCATCGGCTATTGCTTTATTTAAGCGGCGCACAACGTGGGCAACTTCGCCACGAATATAAATAAAAGCATGTTTTGCCCGTATTGCATACGCTGCGATGATCACACCTTCAACTAATACATGTGGATTAGCGAGAAGTAGCGGCATATCTTTACAAGTGCCTGGCTCTGATTCGTCAGCGTTAACAACTAAATAATGATCTTTGCCATCATTTTGCGGAATGAATCCCCATTTCATACCAGTTGGGAAGCCGGCACCGCCGCGGCCGCGAAGTCCAGAATCTTTTACTAATTGAATTACTGCATCTGGATCCATAGCCAAAGCTTTTGGCGCTGCTGTGTAACCACCATTTCGTTTATAAGCCTCGATGGTGAAGGAGTCTTTTTCATCCCAATGTGCTGAAAGAACTGGCGTGAGCATTACTGCCGTCCTTTCGCAATTTTTAAACCTAACAAAGTTGGTTCGCCAGCTTGAATTCCTTCGGTTGCCCGGCCGTCATCTAAGCCCGCGAGCACTGCAGAATTTTCTTTCCAAGTTGGCAATTTATTTGGACCTCGCGTTGGTGCAGGTGGATTTCCGTTACGAGCACCATCAACCAATGCTTTTGCCGATTCGACTGTTTGATTATCATAAAATTCCCAATTTGCCATAACTACCGGCGCATAATCACATGCTGCATTACATTCGATATGTTCGAGTGAAACTTTTCCATCAGAAGTTACACCATCATTTTCAATTCCGAGATGATCTTTAAGAGCAGAAAAAATTGCATCCCCACCCATGATTGCGCATAACGTATTTGTACAGACGCCAATATGGTATTCACCAACTGGTTTGCGCTTATATTGCGTGTAGAAAGTTGCAACTGCCGAAACTTCAGCCGCTTCGATGCCAAGTTTCTGAGAGATCAATTCAATTCCATCATTGGTGACATAACCTGATTTGTATTGAACATAATGCAACAACGGCATGATTGCCGAACGAGAACGCGGATATCTGGAGATAATTGAATCCATAACCTTTAAATCTTCATCTGTAAATGACATTAGCGATCAACACCACCCATCACTGGGTCAATTGAAGCTACCGCACCAACTACATCAGCCACCATTGAGCCTTCGCACATTGCCGAAGTGGCTTGTAAATTATTAAATGATGGTTCGCGGAAATGAACTCGATATGGTCGAGTGCCGCCATCTGAAACTGCATGGCAACCTAATTCACCGCGAGGTGATTCAACTGCTGCATAAGACTGTCCAGCTGGAACTCGGAAACCTTCGGTTACTAGTTTGAAATGGTGTATCAAACTCTCCATTGAAGTACCCATAATTTGGCGAATATGTTCTAGTGAATTACCAAGTCCGTCGGCGCCAACAGAAAGTTGAGCTGGCCAAGCAATTTTCTTATCTTCAACCATCACCGGTGCGCCATTTAATTTATCTAACTTATTTAAGCATTGTTCGATAATTCGAAGTGATTGCTCTAATTCATTCATGCGAATTAGGAAGCGGCCGTAGACATCGCAGGTATCAGCAGTGATGACATCAAATTCGTAATTTTCATAACCAGAATATGGTTGTGCTTTTCGCAAATCCCATGGCAAACCAGTTGCGCGAAGAACTGGGCCGGTGACTCCTAAAGTGGTGCAGCCTGCTAAATCCAAATAGCCAATTCCAGAGGTACGTTTAATCCAAATTGAATTACCAATTAAAAGCGTTGCATTATCTTTAAAGTTTTTTCGCAAATCTTTAATTAATTCGCGCAATTGTGGAATGGTGCCAGCAGGTAAATCTTGCTGAACTCCCCCAGGCCGGATGTACGCCATATTCATGCGAAGGCCCGAAATCATTTCAAAAACATTTAAAACTTTTTCACGTTCGCGGAAGGCGTAGAACATAGGTGACATTGCTCCAAGTTCTAGCGCACCAGTACCGAGCGCAACCATGTGAGATGAGATTCGATTGAATTCCATCATCATTACCCGAATTACTTGTGCTCGTTCTGGCGCTTCGATTCCAAGTAATTTTTCAACTGCAAGACAGTAAGCAGTTTCATTAAATAACGGTGATAAGTAATCCATGCGGGTAACGAACGTTGTGCCTTGAGTCCAATTGCGAAATTCCAAATTCTTTTCAATGCCGGTGTGTAAATATCCAATTCCGCAACGAAGTTCGGTAATTGTTTCGCCTTCTAGTTCAAGAATTAATCTAAGTACGCCATGCGTTGACGGGTGCTGTGGACCCATATTTACGACAATGCGTTCTTCTTTTTTAGCGCCAATTTCTTCGGCGATTGAATCCCAATCGCCACCAGTTACGGAATAAACCGTTCCTTCGGTTGTTTCCCGTGGCTGTGCATACGGATCAAAAGTTGTCATCGGTAACTCCTCCGATCCGAAGGAGGAGGTGTGGTAGCTCCCTTATATTCAACTGGAATTCCACTTAGTGGATAATCCTTGCGTTGTGGAAATCCATTCCAATCATCTGGCATTAAAATTCGCGTTAACGCTGGGTGGCCATCGAAAATAATTCCGAACATGTCATAAGTTTCACGCTCGTGCCAGTTATTACCTGCCCAAATTTCAACCAGTGATGGAATGTGCGGATCGTCAACTGAAACCGCAACTTCTAATCTGATTCGGCGATTATTTGTTAATGAAAGTAAGGGATAAACCGCATGGAGTTCGCGGCCAGAATCCTCTGGATAATGAACACCATTAACACCCATACACATCTCAAATAGCAACTTATCGCGAAGTGTTTTTGCAACATCAAATAATTTTTCGCGCTTTACAAATAAAGTTAATTCACCGCGATCAACAATTACTTTTTCGATGGCATCATTGAACTCTGGATAAGCGCGCTCTAAATCATCGGCAACTTCATCAAAATAACTGCCATATGGGCGTTCCGACGAACCTGGAGTTACAACTGTTCTAACTAAACCGCCATATCCTGAGGTATCACCTGTTCCTGAAGCGCCAAACATTCCGTGCTGATCACTCACGCCAACAACCCTTTCATTTGATGGGTCGGCAACGCTGCGAGCGCGGCAGCTTCAACTTCTTTAATAATCTTTTCGCGGTTTACGCCAAGTGCTTCTTTGCCAATATGTTCTTGCAATTTAATTAGCGCATCCATCAACATCTCTGGACGTGGTGGGCAGCCTGGCAAATAAATATCAACTGGAACTACGTGATCAACACCTTGAACAATTGCGTAGTTATTAAACATTCCGCCCGAAGATGCACAGGCACCCATTGCTAAAACCCATTTCGGAGCAGCCATCTGATCGTAAATTTGTCGAAGTACTGGCGCCATTTTGTTTGAAACGCGACCAGCCACAATCATTAAATCCGCTTGACGCGGTGTAGCGCTAAAACGTTCCATTCCAAAACGCGAAATGTCATATTTTGCAGCAGAGCCGATTGCCATCATTTCGATTGCGCAACAGGCTAAACCAAATGTTGCTGGCCAAACTGAGTTCTTGCGCATGTAATCCGCAAGTTTCTCGACTGTAGTCAGCAAAAATCCAGCAGGTAGTTTCTCTTCAATTCCCACGACTTAATCCCATTCCAATCCACCGCGACGCCAGACATAGGTGTACGCGACAAATACTGTGAGGATGAAAATTCCCATTTCAACTAAACCAAAAATTCCTAGTTTGTCGAACGTAACTGCCCACGGATATAAGAAAACAATTTCAATATCAAAAATAATAAATAGCATTGCAGTTAAGAAATACTTAACCGGAAACCGGCCACCTTCGGCTGCTTGTGGTGATGGTTCGATTCCGCATTCGTACGCTTCCAGCTTTGCGCGGTTGTATCTTTTCGGACCAGTTATTGCGGCAATTGCAACTGAGAAAATTGCAAAGCCAAATCCAATAGCCCCTATGACCAAGATTGGAACGTATAGATTTGATGTGGCAGCCACGTTGATAATCCTAGGCTGAGGTCAATTTATTCGAAAATTAAAGCGGGGCGATAGCGCTGTGAACTGCAACAACTCCGCCAGTTAGGTTAGCCCAGGTCGGCGAATGCCAACCCGCCTTGGTAATTCGCTCCGCTAGGGCGCTCTGATTTGGCCAGGCGATGATTGATTCGGCTAAATATTGATAAGCCGCCGGGTTGGAAGAAGTTACTCGAGCGATCATTGGAAGCAACTTCATTAAGTAGCGAAGGTAGATAGCGCGAAATGGTGCAAACGTTGGATGTGAAAATTCGCAAATCACAATCCGGCCACCAGGTTTAGTTACTCGCAACATTTCGCGTAGTGCTTTATCAAAATTAACTGTATTTCTTAAACCAAATGAAATTGTTACGACATCAAATTGTTTATCTTTAAATGGCAAATTAAGTGCATCCGCTTTTGTAAATGGGAGATGTGGATGACGTTTACGTCCAGCTGACAACATCCCTTCAGAAAAATCTGCTGGAATTACATTGGCGCCGGCTTGGGCTAATGGAATAGATGACGAACCGGTACCTGCGGCCAAATCTAAAATTTCCATACCTGGTTTTGGATTGATAATTTTTGTAGTTGCTCGGCGCCAATATTTTGTCTGCCCAAGACTTAGTAGGTCATTTACTAGGTCGTAGCGCTTGGCTACGCCATCAAACATAGCGGCAACTTCATCTGGATCCTTATTTAAATTGGCGCGCGACATGGGCATATTCTCACGCAGAGTAGGCTTTGCTTCAAATCAAAGGAGTCAATATGTCTATTTCGACACCAATACTTCGAACTGCATTTGTTCAACGCAGTACTGCTATGAGTAATACGCTTTTTATTTTCGGTGGCGCAATATTTCTCGCGGTACTTGCACAAATTTCGATTCCGGTACCAGGCTCACCAGTTCCAGTAACTGGCCAAACATTTGGCGTGCTTTTGCTCGCAACTAGCTATGGTGCTTCGTTGGCCCTTTCGACATTTGGACTTTATCTACTTGCTGGAATTGCTGGTGCACCAGTATTTGCAAATCACGGACACGGAATAGACCGATTGGTGGGTCCAACTGGTGGCTATTTAATTGGAATGTTTCTCGCATCTTTTGTTTTAGGAAAACTTGCTGGACGCAGATGGGATCAAAAAATCGGTAGCGCACTTTTTGCAATGCTAATTGGCAACATCATTATTTTCGCAAGCGGACTTTTCTGGTTACAGAATTACACCGGTAAAGATTGGGCTTGGACCTTTAACGCCGGATTCTCCCCATTCATCATTGGTGAGCTCTTGAAAATTGCAATTGCTGGCACAGCAATGCCGCTTTTGTGGCGGGCGGTCCAGCGCTAATTGATGCAATTAATCCCGGTAACAACGGCTCGATTAGGTGAGCACCAACCGTTACTTGATTTACTGCCAGACAAGAACCCGATTTCTTGGGTGCGAAATGGTGAAGGTTTAGTTGGTTGGGGCTGCTTCGCGCGACAAACTGTTTCTGGGCCGAATCGTTTTCAACTCGCTCGAAAATGGTGGCACGAGCAATTAGATAAATTGGAAATAAATAATCCAATTCATCTACCAGGAACTGGTCCGCTTCTTTTTACCTCATTCTCGTTTGATCCAAATGAAATCTCAGAATTAATAATCCCTGAGGTAATTGTTGGAAAGCGTGGCAACAATTCTTGGATTACTTGGATTGGTGATAAGCCACAACCAAAACTTCAAACAACAATCGGCGAAATAAAACCGGCTGACGTTGTTTGGCAAGATCTAAGCGCTGATTCCTGGCGCGCGAAAGTAAATCGGGCGATCGGAGAAATTCAGAAAGATCGCTTGGATAAAGTTGTTTTAGCTCGAGAAATCCTGGGCCAGAGTAATTCTGAAATTGATCCGCGATTTGTTTTAAAAAATTTAGCGATGGAATACCCAGCTACCTGGGTTTATTCAAATAATGGCTTGGTTGGGGCGACTCCAGAACTTTTGTTGCGGCTAAGTAAATCAATGGTGGTTTCTCGGATCTTGGCCGGCACCATTAGCAAAACTGGTGATGATGAAAAAGATTTAGCGCTTGCCGCATCACTTGCCAGATCCTCAAAAGATTTAGAAGAGCACGAATATGCCGTCCGGTCGGTGGCAGATGCGCTTAGTCCATTTTGTACTTCAACAAACGTTCCAGAATCACCATTTGTTCTGCACTTAGCAAATGTTATGCATTTAGCTACCGATGTAACTGGCGCTCTTTTAGAATCACATAACATCATTGATTTATTCGCTCTTTTAGAGAAACTGCATCCATCTGCTGCAGTTTGCGGAACTCCAACTGAAATTGCCAAAGAAGTTATCACCGA
>JBDKLQ010000027.1:0-5342 GCA_039795555.1 Actinomycetota bacterium | reverse complement strand
AAACGCCAGAGCTGAACCAAGAAGTAACGCTATTGCGGTAGCAGCTAATCCAGCTGCAATCGACCAACCAATTGCAGATCTGACACCTGTGTTATCAAGTGCAGCGCTCCACCATTTAGTTGTGATTTCGGATGGCGGCCAGCTAAAAGTTTTTGACGCATTAAATGAATTCAAAATTACGATGGCCATCGGAACATATATAAACGCCAAACCAATACCCAATAAAGTAGCCAATATGTAGCGCGCACTTTTTGAGATGGTCATAGTGATTCGAGTGCTCCGGTCTTTTTGATTAACCACAAATAGCCAAACATAATCAAAATTGGTACAGCTGAAATTGTCGCAGCGAATGGCAGATTTAAGCTAAAGTTTTGATAAACGACGTTTCCGAGCATTTGTAATTTGCCGCCCAAAATTTGTGCCGTGATGTAATCACCTAAACTAAGTGAAAAGGTAAACATTGATCCAGCAATAATGCTTGGGAAAATTATTGGCAGAACTATTTTTCTAAAAGTTTTCCAATTTTTTGCGCCCAAATCGCCAGATGCATCAATCAAACTATTGGGTAATCGATCTAAACCGGTGTAAATCGGAAGAATCATATAAGGCAACCATAAGTATGAGAGGCCAATTACGATTGCTAAAAATCCAAATCCTGGTGAACTCAATCCAATTGGTTTTAAAACCCAATCAAGGACTCCAGCATTTGGCTCGAGCATGGTGCGCCAAGCATAAATTTTTACCAAGTACGAAGCCCAAAGTGGCGTTAATACCAAAGCAACCAAAACTTTTTGGCTTCGTTTTCGAGCAATTTTGGCAATATAAAAAGCCATTGGAATTGCCATTAACGCACAAAAGATTGTTACTAAAACTGCAATTAAGATGGTTCGGACTGCGACATTTCGATAGGCCGCATCAGTAAATAACGTAACAAAGTTATTTAAAGTAAATGTTGGGATTACATCGCCAGTAAATGAATTTATTGTATAAAAACTAGTTACTAATAGAGCTGCCAATGCGCCAAGGTAGGCGACTACTAACCAAAGTCCAGGCGCAATTAAAAGCGCAGCTAAGCGATATCGCTCGTGTGCATGCATCCAATTGCTGACTTTATTTAGCATTGTTATTTAATATTTTTCCTTTTCTATCTATAAGAAAGGGGCGCATCCACAAAGATGCGCCCCCCGACTTTTTGACTTACGAGTTGCGCAAGCTAGACCAAGCTTTTACCCATTCAGAGTAAGGAACGCACTTTGCATCCTTACGGCCATCTAGGCATTTCTCGGTTGCGGTATTCCAGTAATAAACGTCTTTCCAATAACCGGTATCGCCAGCATGGAAAGTTGTGCAGTGATTCTTATCTGCAGTTAAGTCACATGACTTTGCATTTGATGGTGCTTCGCCAAACCATTCAGCAACTCCAGCGTTAGCTTGTGGCGAAATGATGTGGTTCATCCATAGATATGCACAGTTTGGATGCTTTGCTTTTGAGGAAATCATCCAGGTATCGGACCAACCAGTTGATCCTTCAACTGGCTTGATACCAGCAACTTTAACTTTTTCAGATTGTGCAAGATTGATATTTACCTGCCAGGTTGTGCCTAGAACAGTATTGCCAGCTTTAATGGAAGCCACATGCTTCAAATAATCGCCCCAATATTCACCAATTAACGGCTTCTGTTCTTTTAGCAAAGCGATTGATGCATCAAATTGTTTTTGATCAAGCGCATATGGATATTTAATTCCAAGTTCTGGTTTGGTCTTCATCAAGTAAAGCGCAGCATCAGCAATATAGATTGGTGAATCGTATGCTGTGATTTTGCCTTTGTATGGTGAATTGTTATCGAACACCGCACCCCAAGAAGTTGGAGCTGGTTTAACAATGTCTGTTCGATAAGCCAAAAGATTTGCGCCGCGACCGTGTGGCACGCCATAAGAGACACCATTTACTGAGTTCCATGGTTGATTCTTTAGATCTGCGAAGACATCTGCGTAATTTGAAATCAAATCGGTGTTTACTGGCGCAACATCGCCACCATAAATTAAGCGAAGTGATGCATCACCAGATGCTGATACGACATCGTATTCGCCGCTCTTCATGAGCTGCACCATGTCATCTGATGTATTGCCGATCTTTACATTAACTTTGCAGCCAGTTTCTTTTTCAAAACCAGTTACCCAGTCAACTTTTGGATCTGTTGAGCCGTTTTCAACATAACCAGCCCAAGCAACGATATTTACTGCGCCTTCACCTGCGCCAACTTTCTTCAACATATCTACCTTTGGTAGATCTGAAGATGATGACGAACTTCCACCGCAACCTGCTAATACAAGCGACGTTACTGAGGCAAGCGCTAAGACTTTAAAAGAACGCTTAATGGTTATCTCCAACCTTTCTTATGGGTTAACCGAGACGGTGCTCCCTATTTGAGGGCCAACTTAATAGCACCTGCTGCCCAATTACTAGGTCTTTGCGCTCGACACTTTGAGTTGATATCAAATCGATACCTAAATCAGTCGTGATTAGGTATCGCGTGGTCGCGCCAGAAAAGATTGCGTCGCGCAGATGTCCCTTGACTTTTCGATCCCCGTCGTTGCCATTAATAGATATGTACTCGGGGCGAATGTTAAAAGGTTGGCTTTGGCCGGTAATTTTCTCTGCCGCTTGAGCTGGAATTCGATTTGTTTGGCCCACGAATTGCGAAACGAAAGAAGTTTGCGGATTCTCGTAAATTTCCCGAGGATTACCGATTTGAACTATTTTGCCTTCATTAAAAACTGCGATTCGGTCGCTCATGGTCAAGGCTTCTTCTTGATCATGTGTTACAAAGATAAAAGTAATTCCGACGCTTCGTTGCAACGCTTTTAATTCAATCTGCATTTGTTCACGAAGTTTTAAATCAAGTGCCCCAAGTGGTTCATCAAGCAATAAAACTTTTGGTCGGTTAACTAAAGCTCTAGCTAAAGCAACTCGTTGCCGTTGGCCACCTGAAAGTTGGGCAGGTTTCCGATCACCATAATCTGGCAACTGAACTTGCGCTAAAGCTTCTTCGGCCCGTTTTTTCCGTTCTGATTTTTCAATTCCTTTTACTAATAAACCGTATTCAATATTTTCAATTACTGACATATGTGGAAATAATGCATAATCTTGAAAAACAGTATTTACATCGCGCTCGTACGGTGGCAAGTTAGTTACTTCTTGGCCATCTAATTTGATAGTTCCGCTATCTGGTTTTTCAAAGCCAGCAATCATTCGAAGAACTGTAGTTTTTCCAGAACCGGATGGTCCAAGTAGGGTTAAAAATTCACCATTTTTAACTTCGAGCGAAACTTGATCAACAGCAACCACATCACCAAATTTTTTTGAAAGATTGCTGATCGAAATCATATTTCGACGCCGATGTATTTGGTTTCTAAGAATTCATGAATTCCGGCGAAACCACCTTCTCGGCCTAAGCCACTTTGTTTAACACCACCAAATGGCGCAGCAGGGTCTGAGATAACACCGCGATTAATTGCGACCATTCCCGATTCTAAGCCTTCGGCAAAACGAATCGCGCGTTTTAAATCGCCGCTAAATACATAACTAATTAATCCGTATTCGCTGTCATTTGCTAATTTCAAAGCTTCATCATCGTTGTCAAATGTAACAACAGGTGCAACCGGACCAAATATTTCTTTCTGTAGAATTGCATTATCCTTTTTAACTTTCAAAACTGTTGCCGGGTAAAACGCACCATCACCTGTTGGAATCTTGCCACCAGTAGTAATTTCGCCACCGGCGCCAACAGCGGAATCAACTAATTCCGCAATTTTATTTCTCTCTTTAAGTGAAACGCTAGCGCCAAGTTGAGCTCCACTTTCTAGCCCAGGAGCCATTTTCAATTCTGACATCGCTTTGGTTAATTTGGACGTAAACTCATCCGCTATTGACTTGGCTACGTAAATTCTGTTTGCCGCAGTACATGCAGCGCCACCATTTCGCATCTTTGCAACCATAGCCGCCGCGACTGCTTCGTCAGTATTTGCATCATCTAAAACCACAAAAGGTGCGTTTCCGCCGAGCTCCATTGAAGTTCTGACAATGTTGTCAGCAGCTTCCTTGATTAGCGTTCTTCCAACTTCAGTAGAGCCGGTAAATGAGAGATTTCGAACCCTTGGATCATGCAACATTCTGGAAATCATGTGTCCCGTCTTTGATGGCATTACAAAATTTACGACACCTTTTGGAACACCAGCGCGATTTAAAATGTCTACGATCCAAATAGCGGTTAAAGGTGTTTCAGAAGCAGCTTTTAAAATTACCGTGCACCCAGCGGCAAGGGCTGGACCCAGTTTTCTAGTTGCCATCGCAGCTGGGAAATTCCAAGGTGTAATTAATAAAGAAACACCAATCGGTTGATGGGTTACGAGGATGCGTTTGTCACCACTTGGCGCAGGACGAAAATCTCCGGGAGTTCTAACTGCTTCTTCCGCAAACCATCTAAAAAATTCTGCTGCATACATGACTTCTGCTTTTGCATCATTGAAAACTTTTCCATTTTCGCGAGAAACTAATTTTGCAATTTCATCTGCCTCGGCAATCATGGTTTCGAAAGCCTTACGCAAAATTTCGCTTCGTACTCTTGGCGCTGTTTTAGACCAAGATGGGAAGGCACGATAAGCGGCATCAACAGCGGCATCGCAGTCTGCTTCGCTAGCCGTTTGAATCTCAGCAATAACAGCACCCGTACTTGGGTCGTAAACAGGCAATGTTCCATCGCCTTTTACCCATTCGCCATTTATGAATAAATCAGTTTTCAATTCCATTATTTCCCCCGGAGCTAATTAACCACAAGCCACATAGGATTTTCAAAGCGCTTGCTAAATGCCTGAAGCCATTGAGCAGCTAAGGCTCCGTCAACGGCTCGGTGATCAACCGAAAGCGTGAAATTAATGACGTTTGCAATTTTAATTTCATTTTCAATAACGACTGGTTTCGGCTTTGCCGCACCTACTGCGAGAATCATAGATTGAGGCGGATTCAATATCGCGCTGAAGCTGTCAGTTCCGTACATGCCAAGATTTGTAATGGAAAAAGTGCCACCCTCAATCTCGTTTTGTTTTAGTTTTCCAAGGCGAGCGCGCTCAATCAAATCTAACGAAGTTGTACTTAATTGTGTCAATGTCTGTTGATTTACTTTTCTTACAACCGGCGTAATCAAACCATTATCAGTTGCTACGGCTACAGAAATATCAACATCATGATGAAGTAGCAACGCTTCATCACTCCAAATCACATTTGCATCTGGCACATCTTGAAATGCTGCTGCAACAGTTTTGAGTAACAAATCTGTCACCGA
>JBDKLQ010000026.1:0-2914 GCA_039795555.1 Actinomycetota bacterium | reverse complement strand
TGCTTGCGAATAAAGGTTTCTTCCGGAATACCAGAGCCACGCCCAGTTACTTCAGCCGCAGGTTTATTAGTTATATAACTGATGATTGCTGCCGCAATCGTTGTGTTTCCGATTCCAATTTCGCCAACTCCTAAAAATCTCGAACCACCTGCAATTAATCGCTCGGCAGTTTGGGCACCAACTTCAAGTGCATGAATTGCATCTTCGCGGCTCATTGCATTTTCGATTCGAACATCCTTGGTACCAGCACCTATTCGATGGCTATAAATATCCGGGTGGGTGGTTGGCTCGATTGTTCCAACATTTACAATTTCTAAATAAATATCATTTGCCGTAGAAATTGTGCTGATTGCAGCTTGTCCATCTGCCGCCAAATCTCCCATTTGTTTTGTAATTATTTGTGGCCAAGGAGTTACTGAATCATCCGCCGCAATTCCGTGATCGCCGATAAAAACGGCAATGGCAGCTGGGTCAACGCTTGGTTTGTAAGTTTTACGCATACCGGCAATCTTTCCAACAATGTTTTCTAACTTGCCTAACGATCCTGGTGGTTTAACCAATTGGTCAAACTTTTTTCGAGCTGCTAATTCGTAACCAGTATCGAAGTGATACTCACCCACTAAGGAACGCTGATAAGCCGATTCTTTGTTTCCTAAGTTAAGCCAAAATTCATTATCTAAATTTGTTCCGGTAAAAATGAAATCAACTTCAGCAGCTTTAGCCGCTTCTTGATCAATTTCGGAATCTCCAACATATAGACACTTGTTGGGCGTTAAATTCAATTTATCAAGTGCCACCTGAATTGGCAGCGGACTTGGTTTATGAATACCTAATTCCGCAGTTGCAATGATTACTTCAAATTTGTCCCCAAAATTAATTTCAGCCAATTTATTACGGATTTGATCTGACGTTGCCTCAACCGTGTTCGAAACAATGGCTAACCTAACGCGGCCATGAAGTTTTTCTAAAAGCTCAAGCGCTCCTGGCATTAGGCTCAATTTTCGTTGTTCAACAGGTAAACCAGAAAAATCTTCCTCTATTAGAGTGTTTCCTAAATCAAAAATAATAGCTTCGTATTTTTTTAATGGCATCAGAAATGTAATCCGCTAGCAAATAGCAACAATATGAAACTCTCGGAAATTTGCGCTGCAGCTCCCAGAACATCTCCAACTACCCCACCAATTTTTCGGCGCACCCAAATTAGAAAGATGACATTTGGAATAACCAAAAGCGCTAGATAAAGAATTGAAGTTATGCCTATAAGTGGCCAAACTAAAATAAGTGCTAGTAATTTTGCTATTGCCACATCGATAACTTTTACTTCGCGCGCATACGTCGCGCCCATGCCTTCGCCACCAGGAGCTGCTTTGGTGAGCATCAAATAAATCGGAACTAAGCGCGCCAGGGTGTGGCTAACAATTAAAGCGCCAATTGCAATTCTTGGTTCCATCGAACTTATTAGCGCAAATTGCAAAATAAGTTGCATGGCGATTGCCACTACGGCATATGTGCCATGCCTTGAATCCTTCAGGATTCGCATTCGATCCTCAGGATTCCAGCCGCCAACCAACGCATCAGCAACATCGCCAAGGCCATCAAAATGAAAGGCGCCGGTAATTAAAATCGAAGTGATCATGGCTAAAGCAGCCGCAACTTCTTGGCCGAAGATTTCATAAGTTAAAAAGTAGATAAACGCAGAAACTAAACCAACAAATGCGCCAACTAAAGGAAACCACCGGGCGGCGTGGCGCAAACTTATATCTTCTTTATGTTTAATCGGAATCCGCGTCATAAACGCAAAAGCAACTTTAATGTCAGTAATCATTTTATTTTGTTCGCAATTCCAAATTGCAAGAAATAGACCGCGTCACTGGCGGCTGCAAATTCTTGATTCATTCGACCAGATAAATCTCGAAATTCTCGCGAAACCGGATGCATTGGCACAATCCCTTCACCGACTTCATTTGTTACAAAAAAGGTCTCTTCCTTTCGATTTTTTGCGGCAGTTATCACTGCTTGGAAATCGTAAGTTTTGGTTTCTAAATTATTTGATAGCCAGAGCGTTAAGCAGTCCACCAAAATCACGTCATCACTCTTATTAATCGCAGCAACCAAATCAATTGGTTCTTCAATTAAATTAAAAGCAGGATCGCGATCCATTTGGTGGCGCTTGATTCGATCGGCCATCTCGTCATCGCTTGCTTGGGCAGTGGCAATAAAAGTTGGGTTAGCGCTAAGACGCAGCGCCAATTCCATTCCAAATCTACTTTTACCGCTACGTGCACCGCCACCAACTAATATCAACGAAGTTCCCTCGAAGGCATAACAACGGAGCGACCTGAATCCAAAGTATGAACACTGATTCGGTTATCAAATACTTGTTTAAATAACGTCGAATTAATTACATCTTGGGATGGTCCATCTACTACAACGGTTCCGCGATTCATCAAGATAAATCTCTCGGCAAACATCGCGCCTAGCGTGATGTCGTGCATCGTTGAAATAATTGTTACGCCTAGTTGTTTTAGAGCTTCAATCTGACTAAGAGTTTGAATTTGATGATGTAAATCAAGTGCGCTTGTAGGTTCGTCCAGCAACATGATTTCTGGTTCTTGAACTAACGCACGCGCCACAAGTACTCGTTGCATTTCACCGCCAGATAAATGGGTAACAAATTGGCTACGCAATCCAACCAGCTGGCAATTTTCTAAAACATTAGCAATGATTTCGCGGCCATGTTTGGCATCCCGGCCCCAACCATCTTTCTTTGATCGACCTAATGAGACATATTCAGTAACGCTCATTCCTGATGGAATTTCCGGGCGTTGCGGTACGAAAGCGATATTTCGTTTCATGTCACCATGAACTTCGCGGTCGCCGATTTTGATTGAACCGCTATAGGCATTCATACCAA
>JBDKLQ010000025.1:0-6633 GCA_039795555.1 Actinomycetota bacterium | reverse complement strand
CCATTACTTTTACAAACAAAGCAGCTGGGGAAATGAAAGAGCGAGTAACCGAACTCGTTGGACCAGTTGCAAAGTCAATGTGGGTTTCAACTTTTCACTCTGCATGTGTCCGAATCTTGCGCACTGATGCCAATCGATTGGGTTATTCAAACAATTTCACAATCTATGATTCGGCAGACTCATTACGACTAATCACAATCGTTTTACGAGATCTCAACCTCGATTCTAAACGCTATCCAGCAAAACAGATGCAAGCGATGATTTCGAATGCAAAAAATGAACTTCTTGGTCCAATGGATTACCTGAATTCAACCTCAAATCAATTCCAACAAGTTGTTGCCGATGTGTATGCCCTTTATCAAAAGAGATTGACTCAAGCCAATGCAATGGATTTTGATGACTTAATCCTCAAAACTGTTGAAGTTATTCAAAGATTTCCCGAGGCGAGAGATCGCCTTCGCTCTAGGTTTCGACACATCTTGGTGGATGAATACCAAGATACAAATCACGCACAATACATTTTGGTAAAAGAATTAGTTGGTAAAGTCGATGAAGGATTTCCGCTAGCCGAGCTATGCGTAGTTGGCGACGCAGATCAATCAATTTATGGCTTCCGTGGTGCCACAATCCGAAACATCTTGCAATTTGAATTGGATTACCCAAGCGCCGAAACGATTCTGTTAGAGCAAAATTATCGCTCCACACAAAATATTTTGAGCGCAGCCAATGCCGTTATTGAAAACAATCAGGGGCGGAAAGCAAAAAACCTATGGTCCGAAGCTGGCAGCGGAGTTCCATTAATCGGGTATGTGGCCGAAAGCGAACATGATGAAGCGGATTTTATTTCTGCCGAAATTAGGAAATTGCGTGACGAAGGTAAATCAAATTACGGACAGACAGCTATTTTCTATCGGACCAACGCTCAATCTCGCGTTTTTGAAGAAGTTTTTATGCGCGCCGGATTACCGTACAAAGTAGTTGGTGGCGTTCGTTTTTATGAACGCCGTGAAGTGAAGGATTTACTCGCATATTTGAAAGTTTTGGCAAACAATGAAGACGAGGTTTCACTTCGAAGAATTATCAATGTACCAAAGCGCGGAATTGGTGACCGATCTATTGAAGAGGTGGAATTACTTGCGAGTCGACGAGGTGTTTCGTTTTGGAGCGCGTTAAATCTAATTTTAGAAACTGATGACTTACCAGCACGAGCAAAAGCTGCACTAAATGAATTTGTAGACTTGATTCAAGCGTTGAATGTTCTAGTTGAAGCCGGCAGTAAACCTTCCGTGATTGTTGAAGCTGTGTTAGAACAATCAGGTTTATTAGCTGAATTAGAAGGCAGTAAAGATCCGCAAGATGAGGTTAGGGTAGAAAACTTAGAGGAATTTGCGGCAGTCGCGCTGGAATACGAAGAGCGCCCATTTGATGAATTGTTGGAAGATGAAGTCATTTCGCTTCAAGGATTTTTAGAACGAGTTTCTTTGGTCGCAGATTCGGATGAGATTCCAGAAGGCGATGACCACGGTGGTGTAATCACTTTAATGACGCTGCACACTGCAAAAGGACTTGAATTTCCAACTGTTTTCTTGACCGGAATGGAAGAGGGAATTTTTCCGCATTCAAGGACAATCGGTGAAAAAGATGAACTTGAAGAAGAGCGAAGACTTGCCTACGTTGGCTTAACGAGAGCACAAGAACGTTTGTATTTAACCCGCGCCGAGTACAGATCTGCATGGGGCGCACCAAATTACAACCCTGCATCACGATTCTTAGAAGAAATTCCAGAAAATTTAATTGATTGGAAGAATCGCTCTACTACTTCATCAATCTCAAAACCAAGAGTTAGAACTGGACCGCCACCGCGCGCAACTGGAAAAAAATTAATTTCAATTGAATTAACTATTGGTGATCGTGTGTCACATGACACATTCGGATTAGGAAAAGTTATAAAACTTTCTGGCGAAGGTGATCGCACAGAAGCCACGATTGACTTTGGTGCACTCGGCGAAAAACGCTTACTTTTGCGCTACGCCCCCGTAGAAAAGTTATAAAAAAATTGAAATAGGATGGGGCCGTGGATTTATTTGAATATCAAGCCCGTGACCTCTTTGAAAAACATGGCGTTCCAGTTTTAGCTGGCGCAGTAGCAACAACGCCAGAAGAGGCGGAGATTGCCGCAGCGAAAATTGGTGGCAAAGTCGTAGTTAAAGCCCAAGTAAAAGTAGGTGGTCGCGGTAAGGCAGGTGGCGTAAAGCTTGCGGAAAATTCGGCAGATGCAAAGGAGAAAGCAGCAGCAATCCTTGGCATGGATATCAAAGGGCACACCGTTCATCGAGTGATGATTGCGCAAGCTGCACCAATTGAAAGTGAATATTACTTAGCGATTTTATTAGATCGTTCCAATCGCACATTTTTAGTAATGGCCTCTGTAGCTGGTGGGATGGATATCGAAGAGGTAGCTCGCACCGCACCAGAAAAGTTGGCAAAAGTCCCGGTATCCGCCGTTTCCGGAATCGATAATGCAATAGCTACCGAAATTATTTCTCAAGCTAACTTTCCAACAGATGTTGCAGCTAATGTGGCAAAGGTTTTAGAAAAACTATGGATCGTTTTCGTTAAAGAGGACGCAACCTTGGTTGAGGTCAATCCACTTGTTAAAACTGCTGATGGCAAAATAATTGCATTAGACGGCAAAGTTTCGCTTGATGATAATGCAGAATTCCGCCAGCCCGATCACGCAGGATTGGTTGATCAATCA
Organism: Actinomycetota bacterium; assembly: GCA_039795555.1. GTDB lineage: Bacteria > Actinomycetota > Actinomycetes > Nanopelagicales > Nanopelagicaceae > ZLKRG08. Next base: position 3,875 of record JBDKLQ010000025.1, on the reverse strand, counting down.
GCAACAAATCCGCTCGAAGCAAAAGCTAAAGAGTTGGAAATTAATTATGTAAAACTTGATGGCCAAGTTGGAATAATTGGAAATGGTGCTGGCTTGGTTATGTCCACATTAGATGTGGTTGCCTACGCCGGAGAAAAATTTGGTGGCGTAAAGCCTGCAAACTTTTTAGATATTGGTGGTGGCGCATCAGCCGAAGTAATGGCTAACGGTTTATCCATCATTCTGGGCGACAAGGATGTTAAAAGCGTTTTCGTAAATGTATTTGGCGGCATTACTGCCTGTGATTCGGTAGCAAATGGAATTGTGAAAGCGCTAGAAATTCTTGGAAAAAATGCAACAAAACCGATTGTGGTTCGCCTTGATGGAAATAATGTTTTAGAGGGGCGAAAAATTCTCAACGAAGCCAATCATCCATTAATTTCACAAGTGGACACCATGGATGGCGCGGCAGCTAAAGCGGCGGAATTGGCGGCCAAATAATGGCGATATTTATTAATTCAAATAGCAAAGTAATAGTTCAAGGCATGACCGGATCTGAAGGAACTAAGCACACCGGACGGATGCTAGCCGCTGGCACAAATATTGTTGGTGGCGTTACCCCTGGTAAAGGCGGACAAAGCGTTGAAATTGCAGGCAAGAACCTTCCAGTTTTTAACACCGTTGCCGAAGCGATTGCGGCAACTGGTGCAAATGTTTCAGTTGTTTTCGTGCCGCCTAAATTTGCGAAAGCAGCAGTCATTGATGCAGTTGATGCCAAAATGCCATTGGTTGTGGTGATAACTGAAGGTATTCCAGTTCACGATGCAGCGTATTTTTATACATATGCCACCGAAAAGGGCTCAACCCAAATTGTTGGCCCAAACTGCCCAGGCTTAATCAGCCCCGAGCAATCAAATGTCGGAATTATCCCGTCAGATATAACAAAGCGAGGTCCAATCGGTTTGGTATCTAAATCTGGAACACTTACCTACCAAATGATGTATGAACTTCGCGATATTGGATTTAGTAGCGCTGTCGGAATTGGTGGCGACCCAATTATTGGAACTACGCATATCGATTGTTTAAAAGCATTTGAAAATGATCCAGAGACAAAAGCAATAGTGATGATTGGTGAAATTGGTGGTGACGCCGAAGAGCGAGCTGCTGCCTACATAAAAGATCACGTTACAAAACCAGTAGTCGGATATGTCGCGGGATTTACCGCGCCAGAAGGCAAGACCATGGGCCATGCCGGTGCGATAGTTTCAGGATCTTCCGGAACTGCTCAAGCAAAGAAGGATGCGTTAGAAGCGGTTGGAGTCCGTGTAGGAAAAACTCCAAGCGAGACGGCACGTTTACTCCGCGAGGTTATGGGTAAGTAGTGTTTATTCTTGCGCTATCTCAAGCAATTAGAAGCGCATTGTTTTCGCTGATTCCAACTACCTTAATTTCTTTAATCTCTTGGGCATTTGCTGGAAGTACTTACGCTAATACCTCAGATCCAATTCGGGCAGGAGTCTGGCTTTTTTTAGGGGCGCACCAAGTACCGATGCAATTACAGCTTCCACCGAGTGATGAAGCTGGATTAATGACTTACTTTCCACTCGGTGCATTAGCTCTGCCATTGTGCGCTATTTATTTTGGTGCGAAAAAATTGAAGAATCTAACCAATGATTCATCATCAGCTCGAAATATATTTATATTCGCTTACGCAAATATTCTCGGCATATTGGCACTTCTAAGCGGAAATAATGATGTTAGGCCAATTTGGTATTGGGCAGTTGGATTGGGAATATTGCTTGCTTTAATTGCTACATATTTTTCCACGGGTACAATTAAATATACTGCGCCAGTGATATTGACCTTCAAAATTTGGGCTTTATTATTTGGTTTATCAGCAATTATTACTGCGATGGCGCTAATAGCTCATCAAAGAACGGTTGAACAAATTTATACCGTACTCGATCCAGGAATTATTGGTGGATTTTTTCTCTCACTTTTAAATATTCTATACATTCCAAATTATTTAATTTCTACAGTTAGCTACTTTGTTGGAACCGGCTTTGCGATCGGTCGAGACACCCTGGTTTCACCACTTACTAATAATCTTGGAGAGGTTCCAGCGCTACCAATTTTGGCCGCAGTTCCAACCGGTAGCCATCCGCTATATCTAATCGGAGCAATTTTGATGCCGTTTTTGGGTGGCGCCTTAGTTATCTGGAGTGATACCGGAAATTCGGTTTTACTTCGCCAAACACTACTACTTTTTTCAATTAGCGCATTTGTCGTTGCGTATTTTGGATCAGGAGCTCTAATAACTGATCAATTAGGAACTATCGGAGTTTCAGTTTGGAAATTCCCATTGCTATTAATTTGTGAAATATTGATTGGTGTGGTGATCATGAAATTACTTTCACTGATTTCTTTTTCAAGAGGGCGCCATGAGAAAAGAAATTAAACGAGCGCTAGTTAGTGTTTATGACAAGGACCGAATTATTGAAGTAGGGAAGGCTCTTTCCGAAAAGGGCATAGAAATTATTTCAACTGGCTCTACCGCAAGGACTCTGGCTGCAGCTGGTATCAAAGTCATCGAAGTAAGCAACTACACAAATAATTCAGAAATTTTAGATGGGCGAGTCAAAACGTTGCATCCTAAATTACATTCCGGAATATTGGCAGATCAGAACAATCCGGAGCATTTAGCAGCAATCAAATCACTTGGAATTGAGCCTTTTGATTTAGTAATAATTAATCTTTATCCGTTCTTGGAAACCATTGCATCGGGAGCAACTGATCAAGAATCAATTGAGAATATTGATATTGGTGGTCCCGCGTTACTTCGCGGAGCAGCAAAAAATTATTCATCGGTAGCGGTAATTTCAAATCCAAAACAGTATGACCAATTACTCGCGGCCTTAAACCAAGGCGGCTATACGCTAACTGAACGGAAAAAATTGGCTACGGAAAGCTTTAGAACCACAGCCGAATATGACATTGCAATTGCAAATTGGCTTGGTAGTGGAAATGAACTGCCAGATTGGCTAGCAAGCGTTTGGAAGCTAAACGAAAATCTACGTTATGGCGAAAATCCGCATCAACGTGCAGCCTTCTACAAATCTACATTTTCGACAGGTGTTGCAATCGAACAACTGCATGGTAAAACGATGTCGTTTAACAATTATATTGATGCTGATGCCGCTTGGCGCGCTGTCCAAGACCAACTCGAACCTGCAGCAGTAATTGTCAAACATACAAATCCATGTGGAATTGCAATTGATAAGAAAGTTTCAGATGCGTTTGAAAAAGCCTATGCATGTGATCCGGCATCTGCATATGGCGCAGTAGTTGCGGTTAATCAAAAAGTTGATTCGGAATTAGTTATTAAATTAGCTGATAAATTTATTGAAGTTCTAATTGCGCCAGATTATGAACAATCTGCCCTTAAAACCTTGACAGAAAAACCACGAATCAGAATTTTAAAAACCAATCAAAACAAGTCCGAAGCGCTGCAGATAAGGCAAATCACCGGTGGGCTCTTGTTGCAGGAAGTTGATTTCGTATATGAACCAGGTGATAACCCAGAAAATTGGCAGCAAGTAAGCGGAGGGAAGGTTTCACCAGAATTATTTGAAGATTTAAAGTTTGCTTGGCGCGCGATTCGAGCCATTAAAAGCAATGGAATTTTGTTGGCAAAGAATGGCGCAAGTGTTGGTATCGGGATGGGACAGGTTAACCGCGTAGATGCAGCAAAACTTGCAGTAATTCGAGCCGGAAATCGAGCAAGCGGCTCAGTTGTAGCAAGTGATGCATTCTTTCCATTTGTAGATGGTTTAGAAATTTTGATTACTGTTGGCATTTCGGCCATCGTGCAACCTGGTGGCAGCATTCGCGATGAA
>JBDKLQ010000024.1:0-9098 GCA_039795555.1 Actinomycetota bacterium | reverse complement strand
AGGAGGGTTCATGAAAATTAATTCCATAATTTCAGGTAAAAAAGTTTTGACTATTTCTCCGAATGCGACGATTCATGAACTGGTTACCGAACTTGATCGTCATCGAATTGGCGCGCTGGTTGTATCGATAGATGGTGAGAAAATTGAAGGCATCGTTTCGGAACGCGATGTAGTGCGGGCCATGCCAAACAAATTGAACGAGATTACTAATCTTCATGTTAGAGATTTGATGTCTGTAAATGTTTTTACCTGCACACCAGATAAGAATGTTTCGGAAATTTTGGCATTGATGACTGAAAAGCGAGTTCGGCATATTCCAGTTGTTGAAAACGGCAAAATGGTTTCGATAGTCTCAATTGGAGATTTAGTTAAGTCTCATATTGCCGAAATTGAAGGTGAAGCTAGCGCGCTTCGAGACTACATCACCCATTAATCTGACGCTTAGTTGCTAGCTCGTACATTAGGCTTTGCCCCATGTCGAAAGTTCTTGCAGCTTTACCAAAGGGCGAACGCGTTGGAATTGCTTTTTCAGGCGGATTAGATACATCAGTAGCGGTTGCTTGGATGCGAGAGAATGGTGCGATTCCATTTACCTATACGGCAGATCTTGGTCAATATGACGAACCAAATATTGGGACGATTCCAGATCGGGCAAAACAATACGGTGCAGAGGGTGCGCGATTAGTAGATTGCACAACTGCACTTGTTGAAGAAGGTTTGGCCGCGATTGCTTGCGGTGCGTTTCATATTAGATCTGGTAACAAGCAATATTTCAACACAACTCCGATTGGCCGCGCAGTAACCGGAACTTTATTAGTGCGCGCCATGATGGAAGATAACGTTTCAATTTGGGGCGATGGATCCACCTATAAGGGAAATGACATTGAGCGGTTCTATCGTTACGGATTATTGGCAAATCCAAATTTGCGTATCTATAAGCCCTGGCTAGATAAGGACTTCGTTAATGAATTGGGTGGGCGCAAAGAGATGTCGGAATGGCTTGCGAAACACAATTTGCCATATCGCGACAGCGTAGAAAAAGCCTATTCAACCGATGCCAATATTTTGGGTGCAACTCATGAAGCTAAAAAATTAGAATTTCTTGATACATCGATCGAAATTGTAGAACCAATTATGGGTGTTAAATTCTGGGATCAAAATGTAAAGATTGAAATAGAAGATGTTCGAATAGAGTTTAAACAAGGTCGGCCAGTAGCAATAAATGGGAAATCTTTTGTAAATATAGTGGACTTGTTTAAAACTTGTAATGAAATTGGCGGTCGCCATGGTTTAGGTATGAGCGATCAAATCGAAAACCGAATTATCGAAGCAAAAAGTCGTGGAATTTATGAAGCTCCAGGTATGGCATTGCTATTTATTGCCTACGAGCGATTAATTACTGCGATTCATAACGAAGACACCATCTCTAACTACCATGCTGAAGGGCGCCGACTTGGTCGTTTACTATATGAAGGGCGCTGGCTTGACCCACAGAGTTTGATGCTTCGCGAATCATTGATGCGTTGGGTTGCTTCTGCCGTTACTGGCGAAGTTACTTTGAGGCTACGCCGCGGTGACGATTATTCAATCATTAATACATCGGGGCCGGCATTTAGTTATGCACCGGAAAAATTGTCGATGGAACGAACCGAAGAAGCGGAATTTGGGCCAGAAGATCGAATTGGTCAATTAACAATGCGCAATTTAGATATTCAAGATACAAGATCTAAATTAGAACTATATGCCAATCAAGGACAGTTGGGCGATGGCCAATTCAAACTGGTCGCCGAGATTGAGAACAAGCAGCGGAAGTAACAAGCTAGCGCGTTCAATAATCTTGCGTGAAATTGCAAAACTAACTGCTTCTTTTCGGCCACTAACGTTAAATAATTCATAAATTTTCATAGTTTCATGGCGAATCGTCGATTCGCTGTAGCCCAATTTACGAGCTATCTGGGTGTTGGTTAAGCCATCAGCCATCAACTTGAGAATTTCAATCTCGCGCTTTGTTAGTTCATTTTCAATCTGAGAAATGCCGGAATTCAATGAAATTGATCCAAGTCGACCATGTGGCGCGCGGATAAGCTGGAGCGCAACCAAGCTTGAAATTGCTTCAATAAAGTTTAAGAAATCTTGATTGGTTTTTAGAGAATCAACAAAAGTAATACTCATGGCTCCAATTGGAGTTCGATTTACATTTATTGGAATAGTAACCATTGCCTGCCAACCAAATTCATGCGGGACACTAGAAAATTCCGGATATTTTTCGGCCCATTCATCCAAATTTGCAGCGACTAAAATTTTACCCGTGCGAACACTTACGCAATGTGGAAAATTTTGATTTAGATTTAGTTTGGTAAATGGCGCTAATAAATCCTCGGATACGCCAAAGCAATCAACAGCAGTCAAATAACCCTCATTGTCTAGTGAAGCAAAGTAGACACTTTTCGGATTTAAAAAATTAAGAGTATTTAATGTTAAATGTCGCCCCAATTCATTAGGGCTAACTTCCGAGAGCGCTAAGAAATCAATCAGCTCACTAATTTTTTCTAAGTATCGACGTGGCATCGTCGCAATTGTAAGAGCTATTTATTCGCAAAATCCACTCAATAAAGGTGGTAGCACCTAAAAAAAATTTAAATCGAATAGCGATCTAGTGTTTTTGGGATAGCCGCGCTCCAGTTAAACTCTTTTAGCAATAAATCGCGGAGCGCCATTTGCGATTCGATTTCGCCGTGGACAATAAAAACCTGCTCAACTGGTCCACTCTTTCGAAACCATTTCACTAGTTCATCACGGTCAGCGTGAACTGAAAAACTCTCTATCTTTGAAATATGCGCCTTAACATTGATCCAATCACCAAAGATTCGAATCCGTTTCAGTCCGTCTTCTAACATCCGACCGCGACTTCCCAGTGCCTGAAAGCCAACCAGAAGTACCGTGTTTTTTTCATCGCCCAACATATCTTTTAAATGATGAACAACTCGTCCGCCAGTCGCCATCCCACTTGCAGAAATGATGATGCTGGATTCATCTTCAACCGGTAATAATTTAGATTGTTCAACTTTAAGTGCCTGCACCAGGCCACCAGCATTAAATGGATCTTGTCCGCGCCATTGTTCTGTAACACCATCTCTAATTTCGACAGCACCTTCTGAAATTGCTTCCCGATATAAATTCAATGCAGCAATTGCCATCGGAGAATCAACATATATTGGAATTTGGGGGATTTTTTTCTTATCTAATAAGTCACGAAGCGCCATTAAAATAACTTCAGTTCGGTCAATTGCAAATGCCGGAATCAGAATTGAGCCGCCCCGCTTTATTCCGGCATTTAACTCTTCGGCAAAGAGCTCCAAATCATTTTCATGAATTCGGTCGCCATAAGTGGATTCAGTTACGAGCGCAGCAATTGGTGTTTTTGGGGGCGCATCTGGCGGACAGAGCAACGGGTGATTTTCTCGACCCATGTCGCTGGTAAAAACAATATCTTTCCCATCGCTATTAACCTTTAAAAATGCTGAACCCAAAATGTGACCAGAAGGGAAGTAAGTGGCTGAAATTTTTTCTGTCACTTTAAATTCCTTACGAAAATCAATTATTTTAAATAAATCAATGGTTTTTTCGACATCTTTAGTTCCATAAAGCGCTTCAACGCCATCAAATTTTGCATCTTCTTCATGAATATGTGCAGAGTCATAAAGTACAACCGAAGCTAACTTTGCTCCATATTTAGTTATGAATACTGGGCCGGCGAAGCCATTTTTAACTAGTACTGGCAAATACCCGCAGTGATCTAGATGTGCGTGCGTTAGTAATACCGCACTTAATTCAGATGGGGAAATTGGGAATGGGTCTGCATTTTTCTTCCGGATATCGCGAATACCTTGAAACAGACCTGCATCAACCAAAACCTTTTCAGCTCCATTTGTAACCAGAAATCGACTTCCAGTTACAGTTTCAGTTGCGCCTAAAAATTGTAAGTTAAGGCTCATGTTGGGACTTAGCCTACTCTCAACAGAATCGGTAGCCTTGCCATATGAATAGTCCGAAGTTAATTCGCTTGCTGTTCATCAGCTGTTTCTTTGGCCTAATTGTTGGATTTTTTCAATCATCTATTTGGATTTTTATCGGAATTATTGGATTAATACTGGCGATTAATTGGGTGCTAGAAGATTTACGTCACAATACAATGGGTTCAGATATCTTGGCAATCTTGGCAATTTTGGGAACTCTAATTACTAACGAAAGATTTGCTGGCGCAGTTATCACCTTGATGTTGGCAACAGGTCGATTATTAGAAAAGTGGGCCGAAGGACAAGCCGAGCGACAGTTGAAATCACTGCTAGAGCGCGTCCCAAGAACAGCTCACCGAAAAAATTCAGATGGATCATTAACTGAAGTTTCAATCTCCGAAATTAAGGTTGGCGAAATTGTTTTGGTTAGAACTGGCGAAATTGTTCCGACAGATGGAAAATTAACATCCGAAGGTACATTTGATGAATCAGCGCTAACGGGTGAACCGTTGCCACAAGCCCATAAAGCCGGAGAATATATTCCAAGTGGAATTTTAAATGCTGGTGCACCAGTTGAGTATGAGGCTAATTCTACTTCCGAACAAAGCGCATATGCCGCAATTATCAAATTGGTTCAAGAAGCCCAGAAAAAGAGCGCACCGGGGATTCGAATTGCAAACACTTGGGCGCTGCGCTTTGTTCCAGTCGCGCTATTTATTGCCGGCGCAGCTTGGTATTTCAGCGGAAATGTTGCTAATGCCGTTGCCGTCTTAGTGGCTGCGACACCGTGTCCTTTGATTTTGGCGGTACCAATAGCAATCGTTTCTGGGCTATCTAGATCGGCTAAACATGGCGCCGTAATTAAGAGCGGCACCGTTTTAGAATCACTTTCTCGTACCGAAGTGGTCTTGCTTGATAAAACTGGCACGCTCACGCATGGCGGTCCCGCGGTAAATTCGATTCAGGGTTCAGATGGCTATTCACAAGAAGCAATTATGGAAATTGCCGGCGGAATCGATCAATATAGCCCGCACATTGTCGCAAAGGCGTTAGTTTCTTATTGCACTGCAAATGAAATTTCCTTACCAATTGCGACTAATCTTGAAGAAGACCCGGGGCATAGTATCTCTGGTGTAATTGGTAATCATCGTTATCGAGTTGGACAAATTGTTGGTAAAACTCCGAGCTGGTTTTCGCTGCGCGAACCGCTATTAGTAGGCATCTATAAAGACGATGAATTTATCGGTGGAATTGGTCTGGAAGATCCAATTCGCCTTGAATCTAAAAAGGTAATCGAAGATTTACGCGCTACAGGTGTCAAAATAATTGCGATGTTAACTGGTGATCGAGCAGAAACGGCTCACGCAGTTGCCAACGAAACCGGTATTACCGAGATTTATGCGGAATTAAAACCCGACCAAAAGTTAGCAATTGCCGAAAGGTTCTGTAACGAAACAGAAGGAACGGTGGTGCTAGTGGGTGATGGCATAAATGATGCACCGGCATTGGCGCTCGCCGATGTAGGTGTCGCCCTGGGCGCTCGCGGTGCATCGGCCGCAAGCGAAGCCGCTGATGTGATTATTGTGGAAGATTCAATTGATCGCTTAACTAAGGCGATTTCAATCTCGAAAAAATCTCGAGCAAAAGCTTTGCAGGCTGCCGGAATCGGAATGTTTCTATCTTTAATTGCGATGTTGACGGGAGCATCTGGAATTACTAGCGCAAGTGAAGGTGCAGTAATTCAAGAATTTATTGATGTAATCGCGATTTTATGGGCGCTAACTGCACTTAAAGCAGATTAACCGATTAATTCTTTATCTGGTTGGCGACTTGGGTCGTGATTACACTTAATAGTTGCTGCGCCAGAAGCGCAAGATTCGCATAATAAAATTAATTCGCGGCAAGATTTATTACTGCAGTTGTAAAACTGAATTGTTGGATTTTCACAAACTTCACATTTGCCAATTGTTTTTGCATTATTTGTGAAGTTATAAGCCATTCGGTTATCAAAGGTGTAAAGCGCGCCTTCCCAAAGGCCGTCATCACCAATTTTATTTCCATACCGAACAATGCCACCTTTGATTTGATAGACCTCTTTGAATCCGCGTTTAATCATGACCGCGGAGAGAATTTCGCATCTAATTCCACCGGTGCAATAAGTGACAATTGGTTTTTCTTTTAGGTGATCGTATTTTCCGCTTTCTATTTCATCAACAAAATCACGCGACGTGACCACATCTGGCACTACCGCGTTTTTAAATTTGCCAATTCGGGCTTCGAATGAATTTCGGCCATCAAAAAAGACCACATCGTCACCGCGTTGAGCCACCAATTCATTTACTTGCTCTGGTCTTAAATGCTTGCCGCCACCAACCACACCATTTTCATCCACTTTTATTTCATCTGCTGCTCCAAAGGCGACCAATTCCGGCCGAACCTTTACTGATAATCGTGGGAATTCATTTCCAGTTCCGTCTGACCATTTGAAATCGATTCGCTTAAATCCTGGATATTGCTTGGTAGCTTTTACATACTTTTTTAAGTCGGCCATGTTGCCGCCCAAGGTTCCATTAATTCCGTGTTTTGAAATCAGAATTCGGCCTTTTAAATTTAGGGTTTCACAGAGTGTGCGCTGCCAAAGCTTAAGCGCCTCAGGATCTGCAACCGGCGCAAAACCGTAATAGAGAATCACTTTCTGTAAGTCCATGGTGAAATTCTATAGGCTAGTTGATGTGCAATTTCTTGCCAGTATTCGAAAGCGAACCAGTCTTTGGACCTTGATCTTTGGCTTCACTTTTGCGATTCAGGTTTATCGCTGGGCCATTGCCGACATGGTTATTTTTGGGATTCTTACTCTAATTTTGGCGATCGAATCATCTAGCATTTCAGCCGATTGGAAATTTAATGGAATTCAAGTAAATCAATTTGTTGCCTTTTTAATAACTGCAGCATCTGGAGTGTTCATCTACTTTTCAGAGCGACAAGATCCAGCTCTTGGATTCTTTTTTGCGCTATTGGCTTTAATGTTATTGCTAGGAATTTGGCGACGAAAATCCAGTGCCGAGAAATTAACTAACCGCGAATTTGGACATGCAATTTATTGGTCGGCAGTTGCCGGCGTTCTTGGCGTTTGGGAGTTCTTAGCTTTAATTCTTTCGCGAATAGTTCATAATGATAAAGCTTTTCCAACAATTTCTGAGTTACTGCTTCCAAAACTTGATAGCAATTTGGCGCGATTTGTTTTCTTAATTGTCTGGTTAGGTGTTGGTTATTACTTCATCGAGAAATGGGATCAAAGTGAGTAGCGATATCACCATAATTGGATTCTTACTTATCGCAATTTTGATCTTCGCCTCTAATTTTTATGCCTATCGAAATCCAAAGCGGCTAAGTCCGCTTGGCCTTTTGGTCACAAAATTGATGGCAGATAGATCTACTCGGGTGGCTTTGGTTGCTTTTTGGTGGTGGGTTGGATATCACTTTCTTTATTCAAATCTTTAGGTTTAGAGTTAGAGCATGCCAGGAACATTTGTAGTCGTAGCAATCACCAGAGAAGAAGCGCGCGTCTGGAAAACCGGTGTAAAACCCGGAACCAAACCAGAGAAAATCTATGCACCATCAGAAGATATTCATAAACACATGCGAGTTGGGCAGCACCACAAAGGCCATGACACCGACCACGACAGTCAAAAGTTTTATGAATCAATCGCTAATGCAGTTGCCGATGCTGGCGAAATTTTAATTATTGGCCATGGCAAAGGAAAAGCTTCCGCATCATTAAAACTAATTCAAGCTTGGGAACGCCGCCACCAAGATTTGGCGAAAAAAGTGGTGGATGCGATGGATTCTGATTTACAAAACTTAACTGAGCCGCAAATTTTGGCTTTGGCTCGGGAATGGATTGAACACCATAGGTATTTCTAAATGCTGATTGATGTTTGGTCAGACGTTGTTTGCCCGTGGTGCTTTATTGGAAAACGTCGCTTAGAAAAAGCTTTAGAAGGTATTGATAAATCGATATCAATCGAAATTCGCCATCGCGCATTCCAATTAGATCCTCACGCTACTGAAATTGTAAATACCAAAGATTTATTATCCGAAAAATATGGGATTCCATTAGAGGGTGTTGATCAAATGCAGGCACATGTTTGCAAAATTGCAGATGGCGAAGGCCTTTGCTACGACCTCGCTAATACCAATAGCGGAAACACCGCTAACGCACATCGTTTGTTAGCTTGGGCGCACGAACAAGATAAGGGTCAAGAACTTTTAGAAATTATGTTTACAAATTATTTTGAGAAATCTAAAGGTCTCTTCACCGAAGCAGAACTCATTGATGCAGTTTCAGAGGCCGGGTTAGATATTTCGCAAGCAAGAGAAATCTTAAATTCTGATAAGTATTCCGAGAGTTTGGCGGAAGATTTAGCTATCGCTCAAGAAATTGGAATTGGCGGGGTGCCATTTTTTGTTTTTGATCAGAAATATGGCATCAGTGGTGCAGAGAATTTGGACGTGTTTGAAAACACGCTCAAAGCAGCGATTGCTGAGCATCAACCATACTAGTTAATATGAAGAAACCAACTGCACTTTTTGTCTGTGTTCATAATGCTGGTCGATCACAGATGGCTGCCGGTTTTATGGAGCATCTTTCCCAGGGAAAAGTTAAAGTTTTATCGGCTGGATCTGCGCCAAAAGATTCAATTAACCCGGTTGCGATAGAGGTAATGGCCGAACTTGGAATTGATATTGCAAATAACCAACCAAAAGTTTTAACGCCAGAAGCAGTGCAAGAGTCTGATGCAGTGATCACGATGGGTTGCGGCGATGCCTGCCCGTTCTATCCTGGAAAGCGTTATGAAGATTGGGTTTTGGAAGATCCGGCGGGCAAAGATATTGAAACAGTCCGCAGAATTAGGGATGAAATCAAAAAGCGCGTTGAAAAATTGTTGGCAGACTTGTTGTAGCAAACTTTGGTGGGCCGTGTAGGACTCGAACCTACGACCCAGTGATTAAGAGTCACTTGCTCTACCAACTGAGCTAACGGCCCCAAAGTCTTGCGGGTCAGACCCTATCAGCGTGTTG
>JBDKLQ010000023.1:0-7173 GCA_039795555.1 Actinomycetota bacterium | reverse complement strand
TTCGGCACTTTTACTTTTATCGTATGCATTTATATTTTTACTTCGAGTGGTCCCTTCAATGTCGAGAATTTTAAGTTTTTTTGTTATTTTGAAGCAACATCAAATTTTGGCTTACAACATAGCGAATCAATTTTATTCGCTAACTAAATTAAGTAGCAGAATAACTGATTCTAATAGAGTTATTTCATTCACTTCTATGAATAGAATTCGATTTCAAGATTATCAATTGATTTCGCCAAGTGGTGAATTGATTAAAAAAAATATTAATGTTGATTTTGTTGGGAACGGAATTAATTTGATTCAGGGTAAAAATGGAAGTGGTAAAAGCACATTATTGAAATCAATTACTGGGCAAGTATTATCTAACAGTGGTTCTCTAGTTATTAATGTTATGAATCAGAGCAAGAATTTGGAAGATAGAATTCAATTTTTATCCCAACATTCGGGAGTTTCTTCAAAAACGTTGAACTCAAACATAGATTTAGGTTCAAACCTAAGCCAACTTGAAAGTGATGAAGCTTATAAAATTTTAAGCAAACTAAATTACGTTTTCTTAAATGCACAAAAGGTTTTAAAAGGAAGTGGAGGAGAAATTCAAAAGGTTTTTATTTCGAGAATTTTATGTAAGAATGCGGATATTTTTTTACTGGACGAACCAACGAATCATTTAGACAAGAAATCTCACAAGGAACTTGCTGAAATTATAATTGACAAAAGTCGACATTCTTTAATTTTGGTTGCAAGCCATGATGATCAATTTATATCTCTACTACCAATAAATACTTCATATTTAATTTGAGATTAATATCTTCTTTGATTTTAAGTTGAATTCACATCAAAAACTCAATCACTAGAGTTTATTTTATACGCGTTGGATGATGCAAAGTTGAACTTTTGAGCAGAATGTAAAATGTTTGAATCCTCTGGGTCGCGCCTGTCAAAGTTGCAGAAACTAAATTCACTCAGTTGGCTTTGAACTAAATTTGTCGTTTAAATCACCGGCAGCTTCGAATATGCCCAATTGCGCCTTTGTTCACTCTGACTTAACATAGGTTATCTGCTAGTGAACAGGAGAAGTCAATGGCGACCGCGACAATTAGGCGAAATTCTTTAATTGAAGCTTGGGTTGAAGAAGTTAGAAGTATTACCAATCCAGATGCAGTTGTTTGGTGCGATGGCTCCGAAAATGAATGGCACCAAATCACCGATCTCCTTGTTAAGAATGGAACCTTTGTTCCGCTAAAAAAGAAGCCAAATTCATTTTGGTGCGCATCTGACCCATCAGATGTAGCACGTGTAGAAGATCGAACTTATATTTGTTCAAAATCTGAAGCGGATGCTGGTCCAACTAATAATTGGATGGACCCAAACGAGATGAAGTCAATCATGATTGATTTATATCGCGGCAGCATGGCCGGAAGAACTATGTATGTAATTCCATTTTGCATGGGACCATTAAATGCCGATGTACCAATGTACGGCGTTCAAATAACAGATAGCCCGTATGTAGTTGCCTCGATGCGAATTATGACTCGCATGGGAAGTCCGGTCCTTCACCAAATCGGAAATTCAAAATTTGTGAAAGCGCTTCATAGTGTTGGCGCACCATTAAAACCTGGGCAAAAAGATGTTGCCTGGCCATGTAATCAAACAAAATACATCACTCATTTTCCCGAAGATCATGAGATCTGGTCTTATGGTTCTGGTTACGGCGGAAATGCACTACTTGGTAAAAAGTGTTATTCGTTGCGAATTGCATCTGCCATGGCTCGAGACGAAGGCTGGCTAGCAGAACATATGTTAATTTTGAAATTAACAAATCCGATTGGCAAAGTTCATTACATCGCCGCCGCATTTCCTTCTGCATGTGGCAAAACAAATTTGGCAATGTTAGAACCGACAATTCCGGGTTGGAAAGTTGAAACGCTCGGAGACGATATTGCTTGGATGCGATTTGGGGCAGACGGTCGTCTTTATGCAATGAATCCCGAGTATGGTTTTTTTGGTGTGGCGCCGGGAACTGGTTACGACACTAATGCAAACGCAATGAGAACAATTGAAAAAGGAAATTCAATCTTTACAAATGTTGCATTAACTGACGATGGGGATGTTTGGTGGGAAGGCATGACCGCAGAACCTCCGGCACATTTAACTGATTGGAAAGGACGAGATTGGACTCCAAATAGCGGTGAACTTTCGTCGCATCCAAATTCGAGATTTTGTACGCCAGCAGCGCAATGTCCAATAATTTCGTCAGATTGGGAGTCGCCACACGGAGTCCCAATATCGGCTATTTTGTTTGGTGGCCGTCGAAAAACAACTATTCCATTAGTAATGCAATCGCGAAATTGGCAGCACGGTGTATTTATGGCAGCGACTTTGTCATCCGAAACTACTGCAGCTGCAGTTGGTGAAGTTGGAGTGGTTCGCCGAGATCCGTTTGCGATGCTACCTTTTATTGGATATCACGTAGGTGACTATTTCAAACATTGGTTGAATATCGGTAAACGGACCGAAGAAAATAAATTGCCAAAAATTTTTTACGTAAATTGGTTTCGTCGTGGGCAAGATGGTCGATTTTTGTGGCCAGGTTATGGCGAAAATTCACGAGTACTTAAATGGGTTTTGGAGCAGGTCGAAGGCGCGAACAATTCTGTGGAATCTCCAATTGGATATTTACCGGCGGAAGGCGCAATTGATCTAACTGGCCTACAGATAAATCCAAACGATTTAACCGAAGCGTTAAAAATAAATACCAACGAATGGCAATTGGAAATTCCTTTGATTGAGGAATGGTTTGAAAAGATTGGTACAAAATTACCTGATGAGCTTCGTGAAGAACTTGCTACGTTAAAGAAGAATATTCAGTAATTAAATAAATACTTCTGGGTGCTTTTCTAACTCAAGTCTGGTCCGGCGAATATGACCGTAAAGTATTCGCTCAGCGTCTTCTATATCTTTTCGTGTTATCGCATTTAAAAGTAATTCATGTTCTAAATGTGCGGGTTTAAAGCCTTCAGTTTCAAGCATTCTTGAATAGGCACGACGGTAGTGCTGTGTTGTGTTCCACAATCGCTCGACCATTGGGCCGAGCAACATTGTGCTTGCACCTTCATATGTCAGTAAATGAAATTCTCGATCCAGTTCAAGAAAGTCCTCGATACTGTTTGTTTTTTCAAGCTGTTTTTTTATGGTAATTAACATTGAAATATGTTCATCTGTTAAGTTTGGCAAACTCAATTTAAGCATCAAAGGTTCAACGCGCTCACGAATTTGATAAAGCTCTTCACAATCACTCAAACTCAATTCTGAAATCCAAGCACCAGTATTCGCAATCAAAGTAACTAATCCATCCGCTTCAAGAATTCGGAGCGCTTCACGCACCGGAGACCTACTAGCCTTAAATTCATCAGCAATATCTTCCTGACGAATCCGCGTTCCAGGCGGGTATTTACCTTTTAAAATTTGTTTCTTTAATTGTGCCGCAATTCGATGGCTCGTTACAAGATCACTCATTTGGTTTTGCCGGATGCCATAATTGAATTTGTGAATCTTTTTCGTATGCCTTACCGTTTGGATAACTTACTAACTCAAGTTGCATTCCCCATGGAGTCAAGAAATACACCCAAGTTTGTCCCTCGCTGGCATTTTTACTTTTTGTGGGTTCGCCTAAAATCTTGACACCCTTTGATTTTAAATAATTCAAAGCGGCATCGAAGTCATCGACATAGAAAGCCAAATGATGTCCACCAATATCGCTATTTTTTGGTTGGGGAGACTGGTCGTCAGCCGATTCATATTTAAAGATCTCAAAATTTGGTCCAATTTTGCATCTAAAAAATCGGAGCTCCCGCATCACAGTTCTTGGATGAACATTTAAATGAACCTGCATCCAATCGTCTTCACGTTGAAATGGCCCTAGCGAATAGACCCGTTCACAGCCGATCACATCTACGAAGAATCGTTCCGCTTGATCCAGATCGGGAACGGTAAAACCAATGTGCTCGGTTCCGCGCAAACCCGGAATGCCCATAATTTAACCTCCTAATAAAGGAATTGGATACAATTTAGCCTATTTAGAGGCGAAAAGGCCATATATTTTAAGAAAAACCTTGTGATTGGATGCAATCCGCGGCTACCATACGCAAATCTGAGCGAAAGCGAGCATTGGTAATGGCGAAGGTAAGCCCTTTAACAGCCCTACAACCGTGGGTGCTTTTTAAAAGCGACGAGAATGATTGGAAAAGCGCAGATCCACAGTTGCTCACAAATTTGTTAGGTCAGATTCAATTAATTCGCTCCTTTGAAGAAATTTTGTTGGAACTCGCTGCAGAAGGATTAGTACATGGACCGGTGCATAGCAGTATCGGCCAAGAGGGCGGCGCGGTTGGTTCAATCGTTTCGCTTTTTGAAAACGATTCAGTAAATGGCTCTCATCGAGGCCATCATCAATTTTTGGCAAAAGCAATTTCATATGTTTCAAAAGGAAAATTAAATCTTGATCAATTAGTAGACGAAAATTTACAAATACTTTTACAACGCACAGCAGCTGAAATTTTGGGATTAGCTCAAGGTTTTTCGGGCGGACGAGGCGGTTCGATGCACTTGCAATGGCTCGAAGCGGGTTGCCTTGGAACTAATGCAATCGTCGGAGGTGGCGTTCCATTTGGTGTCGGAAATGCGTATGCACAAAAACATTCAGGAACAACCAACGTTACCGTAACTTATTTTGGAGACGGTGCCACAAATATTGGTTCAGTTTTGGAATCATTTAATTTAGCGGCAGCTTGGAAATTACCTGTCTGCTTTTTTATAGAGAATAATATTTATGCGGTTGCTACAAATGTTTACGAATCAACGGCTGAATCAAGATTATCTGCGCGAGCTTTGGGATTTGGAATCCCTTCTTGGCGTGTAGATGGTATGGATCCATTAGCAGTTCACCTTGCAATGCAAGAAGCAGAAAAGGTTATGCGAAATGGTGGTGGCCCAACCATCATCGAAGCAGAGGTTTATCGTTATTTCCATCAGAGCGGTCCATTCCCAGGAAGCGCCTTCGGTTATCGTTCAAAGGAAGAGGAAGCGGAATGGAAAGCACGTGATCCGCTAATGCGCATAACAACCGAAATGTTAAAATGTGGATTAATTGATCAAACCAAAGCTGATTCTGTAAAAGCACAAGCTAAAGCCGCAGTCGCAAAGGCGATTGATGCGCTAATCGAAGCGAATCCTGAATTGCCTGGAAAACGTCGAATTCGGCCAGAATTATGGCCCGATAAAAGCTTTGTTGATGTCGGAATCCGAAGCGATTTATCTGAAATCAAGGACGCGAAAACTTTTGATCCCGCGGTAGAAAGTTTTTCGGGAAGTGAAATGAAATTTGTAGACGCAGTAGCTGCAGTACTTGATCGCCGTCTTGAAACCGATGGCCGCATAGTTATTCTTGGCGAAGATATTCACCGATTAAATGGCGGCACAAATGGCGCCACAAAAGGGCTTTCTAAGAAATATCCAGATCGCATTCTTGGGACTCCGATCAGCGAAAATGCGTTTGCCGGTCTCGGTGGTGGCATGGCCGTTGATGGAAGATTTCGCCCAGTTATTGAATTTATGTACCCAGATTTTATGTGGGTAGCAGCCGATCAAGTTTTTAATCAGATTGGAAAATGCCGTCACATGTTTGGTGGGAAGAGCGACGTTCCGCTTGTACTGCGAACTAAAGTGGCACTTGGCAGTGGTTACGGTTCGCAGCACCTAATGGATCCAGCTGGAATTTTTAACACCAGTCCAGGTTGGCGAATTGTTGCGCCATCAACAGCTGCCGACTACATCGGATTAATGAATGCAGCACTTGCTATCAATGATCCAGTTTTAGTTATTGAGCATATTGAGTTATATCAACAGATGGAACAAGTTCCAACTGATTTTGATTATCAATTGCCATTTGGAAAAGCGGCAATGAGACGAACTGGAAATGAACTTACAATTTTGACTTATGGCGCAATGGTGAAGAAGACTTTAGAAGCCGTTGAACAAGTTGGAATAGATGCCGATGTTATTGATTTGCGCTGGCTTGATAAGGCAAGTTTTGATTGGAACACTGTTGCCCAAAGTATTAAAAAAACCAACAATGTTTTAGTTGTTGAACAAGGTTCCCAAGGAACTTCTTATGGCGGTTGGTTAGGCGATGAAATTCAACGCCGATACTTTGATTATCTAGACCAACCGATTGAACGCGTAACTGGCGGTGAAGCTTCGCCATCCATTTCTAAAGCTCTAGAGCGGGCTGCAATGGCTGGAGTAGAAGAAATAGTTACTGGACTTGAAAAAGTCCGTCGTGGATTTGGCGGGAAATAATGGCGGAAATAATGCGCATGCCGGGGGTTTTAGCGGATGCAACTGAAGCGGTGCTCTCCAAATGGCTGCTTGAAGAGGGTGCTTCATTTAAAACTGGGGATCCAATTGCTGAGGCTGAAACCGAAAAAGCAATTGTTGAAATTCCAGCAGAACGTGATGGTGTTATTGGAAAACACTTGGTAAAAAATGGTGCGACGGCAAAAGTTGGCGAACCAATTTTAGTTATTTTGGATTCAGGCGAAGGCAAAGATCAAATTGAAAAAATCCTTTCGGGTGTCGAAATCGAAAAGCCAAAAACAACTTCAAGCACCAAAGAAAATAAAGTTGCTCCTCCAGTAGTTTCTAAAATCGACAGCGAAAGATTATTTGTAAGCCCGATTGCTCGAAAAATGGCGAAAGAAGCGGGCCTAGATGCCGCAACATTAAAAGGAACCGGTCCAGATGGAAGAATTGTCCGTCGAGACGTTGAACAAGCCATTTCAACTCATGGCGTAACTAGAATTTCAACTCCAGCTGTTTCGTTAACACCAGGGGAAGTAAAGTCGATTCCACATTCGGGTATGCGAAAAGCAATCGCACGACGTTTAACTGAAAGCAAAAGCACAGTTCCACATTTTTACTTAAGTGCCCCGTTGATTGCTGACGAATTTCTAAATTTGCGGAAAAAAATTAATGAGTGGGCAAGCGTCAAAGTTTCGGTGACA
The DNA here is from genome assembly GCA_039795555.1 of Actinomycetota bacterium. Taxonomy (GTDB): domain Bacteria; phylum Actinomycetota; class Actinomycetes; order Nanopelagicales; family Nanopelagicaceae; genus ZLKRG08. Next base: position 112 of record JBDKLQ010000023.1, on the reverse strand, counting down.
GATTTGTTACTCAAAACTGTTGCAGCAGCATTTCAAGATGTGCCAGATGCAAATGTGATTTGGAGTGATGAAGCGTTGCTACTTCATCATGATGTTGATATTTCTGTAGCCG
>JBDKLQ010000022.1:0-2943 GCA_039795555.1 Actinomycetota bacterium | reverse complement strand
GTGCCAGCATCGACATTTCATCTGGTGAATCAATTGCTTCATTCATAACATCAAGAATCGCAATACGTGCTTCTTTTGCTTGATGCAACGCACCTTGAAGAACTGATGCCGGAATTCCATCTAGTTTGGTATCTAATTGCAGCGCAGTTACGAATTCGCGAGTTCCGGCAACTTTAAAGTCCATGTCGCCGAATGCATCTTCGGCTCCCAAAATGTCTGTTAGCGCAACGTATTCAGTCTTGCCATCAACGTCATCAGAAATTAAACCCATTGCAATACCAGCAACTGGCGCCTTGAGCGGCACACCAGCATTTAGTAGTGAAAGCGTTGAAGCGCAAACAGATCCCATTGATGTTGATCCATTTGAACCAAGTGCTTCTGATACCTGGCGAATCGCATAAGGGAACTCTTCGCGAGTTGGGAGCACTGGAACAAGTGCGCGTTCCGCTAGCGCACCATGACCAATTTCGCGACGCTTTGGTGTCCCAACGCGACCGGTTTCACCAGTTGAATACGGTGGGAAGTTGTAATTGTGCATATATCGCTTTGTTGTTTCAGGGCTCAAAGTATCTAATTGCAATTCCATCTTGAGCATGTTCAGCGTGGTTACACCAACGATTTGCGTTTCACCGCGTTCGAAAATTGCCGAACCGTGTACACGTGGAATTACTTCAACTTCTGCTGAAAGTGGACGAATATCGCGAAGTCCGCGACCATCGATGCGCACCTTTTCGCGAAGTACGCGTTGGCGAACTAATTTCTTAGTAATTGAACGCAGCGCCGCTGGGATTTCCTTTTCGCGACCTTCAAATGAAGGTGAAAGTGTTCCAATTGTTGCGGCATTAATTTCATCTAATCGCTCTTCGCGCTCTTGCTTTCCAGCAATGGTCAACGCCTTAGCTAAATTTTCTTTAGCCTCGGCTTCAACTGCGGCATAAACATCATCTTGATAATCCAAATAAATTGGAAATTCGGCAGTTGGTTTTGCAGCAGTCTTCGCCAATTTCATCTGCGCTTCACAAAGCGTGCGGATAAATGGTTTCGCAGCGTCTAAACCTTGGCTAACTATCTCTTCGGTCGGCGCTTTCTGTCCGCCCTTTACCAATTCAATGGTCTTTGAAGTTGCTTCGGCTTCCACCATCATGATTGCAACATCATCGCCAGCAATTCTTCCTGCGACCACCATGTCGAAAACTGCATTTTCAACTTGGGAATGATTTGGGAACGCAACCCATTGGCCGTCAATTAGTGCAACGCGAACTCCGCCAACTGGACCACTAAATGGCAAGCCAGCTAATTGTGTTGACATTGAAGCTGCGTTAATCGCAATTACGTCGTACATATGATCTGGATTTAACGCCATCACAGTTACGACAATCTGAACTTCGTTACGCAGCCCTTTTACGAATGATGGGCGTAATGGCCGATCAATTAAACGACAAGTAAGAATCGCATCTTCGGTAGGACGACCTTCACGACGGAAGAATGAACCAGGGATGCGACCTACTGAGTACATCCGCTCTTCTACATCCACGGTTAGTGGGAAGAAGTCGAATTGATCTTTCGGAGTTTTTGAAACTGTAGTTGCAGATAACAACATGGTGTCATCGTCTAAATAAACAACTGCGGTACCAGCTGCTTGTCGAGCTAATCGTCCAGTTTCGAACCGAATCTCGCGCTTTCCAAATTTTCCGTTATCGATTACCGCAACGGCATGCTTAACATCTTGACCCTCCATGGGTCCCTCATTTCTCTAACAAGTCACAAGTGAGAAATGAATCTTCGATCGAAGCCCACGGTTAATAAATTTTCCGTAAGCCACTACCGAGGACCATTTGCTCTCCTCGTGGCTTTCTTCTTTTACTTAGTTTTAATTAGCGACGAATACCAAGTTTTTCGATAATCGCACGGTAGCGATTGATATCGGTCTTCGCTAAGTACTGCAAAATTCGACGGCGCTGACCAACTAAAAGCAATAAGCCACGACGATTGTGATGGTCGTTCTTGTTTGTCTTTAGGTGTTCAGTTAAATCATCAATTCGCTTTGATAGCAGAGCAACTTGTGCCTCTGGACTTCCAGTGTCTGTAGCTGAGTTGCCATATTTAGAAACGATATCTTTTTTAACTTGTGGTGTTAGTGCCATTGCTGACAACTCCTTTTACTCGACGAGGCCATCCGGTTTCTTTCACGGATGAACTAGAAATCTCGCTAATTCGTGGCAAATTTTAACAATTGCGATGTAAAAGGTCTAATCGCAGCTATTTAACGCGTGAATTCGACATTCTAAAGGTCGCGATTAATCCTAAAATCAAAAATCCAGTAGCAACAACGGCTGATGATTTTGCCGCATCGGAAAGTGCTTGTTCGGCAATTACTTTAGTTTGTGGCGGCAATGATGCAATCGGTGCGCCAGCGGTACGAACTAATAAATCTTGTAATAGCGAATCATTTATAGATTTCAGACCGTTACTAAATGTAGAAAAGAGCGCCGTACCCAATAACGCGATTCCGAGGGCGCTGCCTAATTGGCGCATCGTGGAAGTGATACCTGATGCTTGACCGCTGCGATCTCGTGGAACATCGGCCAACACCACACTGGTTAATTGCGCAGTGGCTAACCCGACACCCATGCCATAAATAAATAGCACGGCGCAAATTAGTGCCACGCTTAAATCTGGCTTGATTAAAAGCGCAGCTAATCCAACGCCAATTACTTCTAGCGCTAACCCGATTTGTACGACCCGTAGCGCGCCATAACGATTTACCAATTGCACGCCAGCACCGCTTGCAAAAAATGAACCCAGCGCCAGTGGTAACAAAATCAAACCCGTTTGAAATGCGCTTCGCTGCAACACATTTTGAATCCAAAGCGGGAATGAGAAGAGCAAGCCAAATTCGCCGAGGGAGACAATTGCCGCAGCGAAATTTCCATTTCGAAACGA
>JBDKLQ010000021.1:0-5667 GCA_039795555.1 Actinomycetota bacterium | reverse complement strand
GATAGGCCGGAGGTGGAAGAGCTGTAAAGCTTGGAGCCGACCGGTACTAATAGGCCGAGGATTTAACTACAAAGTTGCTACGCGTCCACTGTGTGGTTCTCGAGATACGGTCTCGGGAACTTACAAAAAAATAAGTTCTAGACATCTCAATAGCGTTTCGGCGGCCATAGCGAACGGGAAACACCCGGTCCCATTCCGAACCCGGAAGTTAAGCCGTTCAGCGTCGATGGTACTGCAAGGGTGACCTTGTGGGAGAGTAGAACGCCGCCGGACTTCTTTTAAAAAGAGGGGACTTCTTAACCGAGGTCCCCTTTTTTATTTTGTAATTGATTTTAAAATAAGTTCAATTTATTTAGGAGAATATAAATGGAGCGTAAGCGCTTCGATCGAAGCGATCGTCCAAAACGAAATTCTTCGCGTTCAGATAAATTACGATCAGATAGAAAACCTTCAGATCGTTCAAGATCCGACAGACCAAAATCTGATCGCCCAAGATCAGATAAACCTAGATCTGATAGACCTCGTTCGGATCGAACTGATCGTCCAAATCGACCACGTAGAGATGGTGAATTTAAACCTCGTGGCCCTAGAAATGATCGACCTATGCGTAGGGATCAACGCGATAACCGAGATCGTCGAATTAAAAAAGATTTTTTCAAAGATCCATTGATACCTGATGAAATTACTGGTGAAGAACTAGAGAAAAACGTCCGAGGAGATTTGTTAACACTTTCGGCCGAAAATGCAAAAGTTGTTTCACGCCATTTATCGTGTGTAAATATGTATGCATTGGGCGATCCCGATTTGGCATACCAACATGCAATGGCTGCATCGCGCCATGCCGGCAGAGTTGCAATTGTCCGTGAAACCGCTGGATACGCAGCATATCGCGTTGGAAAGTTTGAAGAAGCTATCAAGGAATTACGAGCTGCCTATCGAATAAATGGAGATCCGAGCGTTTGGCCGGTGCTTGCAGACTGCGAACGCGGGTTAGGTAGACCATTAAAGGCGCTTGCCCTTGCTGGAGCACCTGAAGTAAAAAAATTACAGAAAGAACAAGCAGTTGAAATGCGAATTGTTACCGCCGGTGCAAGACGTGACATGGGAGATTTTGAGGCAGCAGTAGTTACGCTGCAAAGTGATGATCTAAATATTTCAAACCAACCTTGGTCTATTAGGTTGCGTTACGCATATGCCGATGCATTATCTGCAGCAGGTCGAACTGACGAGGCGAGAAAATGGTTTGCTCGAACTTCTGAAATTGATGTGGAAAACGAAACGGATGCGTCAGAACGCTGCTAAATAATCTGCTTCATGAGCAAAGAAACGGAGAATGAAGCAGTTATTGAAGAGGAAATTGATTATTCCTTAAACGATGTCATGTTGCGTGGTTGGGTTACAACGATCGCTACTGAACGAAAATTACCAAGTGGAGATTTAGTAGCCCAATTTCGGATCGCGATTACCCGACCAGAAGGTGGCGTAGATACCATCGATTTAGAAGCATGGAGTGCGAAAAATCGACGGAGTGCACTCTCATTAAAAGATGGCGAGTGGATTGAAGTCGAAGGCTCAATTCGGCGAAGATTTTGGAAATCTGGTGCTAAATTGGCAAGCCGGTGGTGTGTAAATACAGCAGAAATAAGGCGGATTTAAGGCTTTCGTCAAAGTAGGCTTTCCTTGTTATGGAGCCATTAGATTTAGAAGCCATAAAAGCTGAACTTGCCGAGATCGAAGCAAGTGGCGTTGAAACACATTCAGAGCGCTATGAAATCTTGCATGCCAAATTAGTTGCGGCTCTAAATAGCATCGAAGATATTTAATAGATGAAGAGCCGACTAGATGCTGAACTAGTTCGCCGCGGGCTTGCTAGATCACGCGAACAAGCTGGAGATCTAATTGAAAAACGGGCAGTTTTGGTCGCAGGAATTCCCGCAACAAAACCGGCAACTCAAGTTGATGCTGAAACTTCGATAACCCTTACGGGAGAACGTGATGATTTTGTTTCACGCGGTGGCCACAAATTATCTGGCGCGCTTGACGCATTCCCAGAGATTAAAGTCGAAGGCAAACGTGCGCTGGATGCTGGCGCCAGCACTGGCGGGTTTACAGATGTTCTACTACGACGCGGAGTTGCAGAAGTTATTGCAGTTGACGTCGGATATGGGCAACTTGCATGGGAACTTAGAACAAATCCAAAAGTAAAAATTTTGGATCGAACCAATATTCGTCACCTAACTGGTGAAATGGTTGGCGCTCCCATCGATTTAGTTGTCGCTGATTTATCTTTTATTTCATTAACCTTAGTTCTGCCGGCGCTGGCAGCGGTTTCGAAACCAGATGCAGATTACTTGTTAATGGTGAAACCACAATTTGAAGTTGGCCGGGAACATTTAGGCGCTGGTGGGGTAGTGCGTGATCCAGCACTCCGCCGATCCGCAGTTTTAGAAGTTGCCGAATCTGCTTATGAAGTTGGTCTTGGAACTCTAGGAATTGTTGCAAGTTCACTGCCTGGGCCAGCTGGAAATGTTGAATATTTCCTCTGGTTGTGTCGCGGTGCACCAGAGATAGATTTAGCAGCCCTAGAAAAGGCGATCGAGATAGGACCACAGTAATGCGAAAACTAATGACCGTGGTCAACACCTATCGCGAAGAAGCTAAAGTTGCTGAAGCGAAATTGATTTCACTTTTAGATGGATTTGAAAAAACTACAGATCCAAAAGCTGCAGAATTGATCGTGGTGCTTGGTGGCGACGGAACAATATTGCAGGCTGCCGAGATCGCTCGGGATGCCAGCTTGCCATTACTTGGAGTCAATCTAGGTCGCGTTGGATTTCTGGCCGAAGTTAAGAAATTTTCAATCGAAGAAACAGCCAAAGCAATACTCAATCGGAGTTATTCAATCGACCAAAGAATGACGCTGGAATACAAGGTGTTGCGGAACGAAAGTGAAGTTGCGTCAGGTTGGGCGCTAAATGAAATTACCATTGAACGAAATGGAACGACGATGGTCGAACTATTTTTACAAATTGATCATCGACCAATTTCTAGTTGGTGGTGCGACGGTTTAATTGTGGCAACTCCAACTGGATCCACTGCATATGCATTTTCGGCTGGCGGACCTATTATCTGGCCAGAAGCAGAAGTATTGGTCGTGACACCAATTGCGGCACATGCGCTTTTTACCAAACCACTTGTAATTTCGCCAAAATCTGAAATCACAATTGATGTTGAATCGAGCGATGCGCTAGTTTCCGCTGATTCGCTGCGAAAATTTCCACTCAAGGAACATGATCGAGTAGTAATCTCAAAATCGAACACCCCAATCAAATTGGCACACATTGAGAATGTAAATTTCAGTGATCGATTAGTAGCAAAATTCAAACTGCCAATTGAAGGTTGGCGTGGTTAGCAAGCGACCATTATTAACCGATGTATCCATTAATGGCATCGGGGTGATTTCCGCAGCACATTTAGAACTTAAACCTGGGTTCACGGTTATAACTGGTGAAACTGGTGCTGGTAAAACCATGATCTTAACTGCGTTAAATCTAGTTCTAGGCGGCAAAGCGGATGCTGCTTTAGTTAGACATGGCTCAGAACGTGCCGTAGCAAGTGCCACTTTTGAAATTCCAAAGAGCTTTTCCGAATCGTTTGAAGAGCGCGGCGTCATTGTTCAAGATTCACAATTGGTAATTACTCGGACGGTAAATTCCGAAGGAAAAAGCAAAGCAAATGCGGGCGGTATCGCAGTTGCCATTGGTGCACTGAATGAAATTGCAGACGATTTGGTAATGATTCATGGACAAGCGGCAAGTCAAACTTTGACCAAAACTGCAAAACATCGTGAATTATTAGATGGTTTTGGTGGATACCATGGTGAAATCGAGAATTTTCAAAGCGCGTTTAATTCGGTTTCCGAACTCAAAAAGCGCATAAAAGCCATGAAGAGTGCGTCGAAAGAGCGCGAATCAAAATTAGCCGATCTCGAAGTTTTTAAAGCTGCAATTACAAAATTGAATCCGCAAGCAGGTGAATTAAATGATGTTAATGATGAAATTAATAAGTTATCTTCGGTTGAAGAGCTTCGAATCGCGGTTAGTGGTGCGCTCAATTCAGTAGATGGCGAGGAACTTTCTGCCTTAGCTGCGTTAAATCAAGCTCGGAAATCGCTCGAAAAGGCGGCCGAACTCGATAGCGCTCTAGCTGGCCATTTTGATTCAATTGCCGAGGCCTATTTCCAAGTTCAAGAGGCAGTTGGTTCGCTATCAGGATATTTGGAAGATTTGGCTGCCGATCCAGGCAGATTAGATTACTTACAACAGCGCAAATCGGATCTGACAACTTTTATTCGTAAATTTGGGGAGGGCGGGGATCTAGATATCGCTCTAGCAGAGCTAATCGAACGTCGAGCCAACCTGGAAAACGAAATTTCCGATTTAAGTGGCGGGGACGAGCGAATTAAAGAGTTGGAAAATGAACTCGGTAAATTGGAGAAGAAATTGGTTTCGGCTGCCGCAGATTTAACTAAAGCGCGTAAAAAGGCAGCGCTAAATCTTGAAGAACGTGTTTCGAAAGAGATTCATAGTTTGTCTATGCCGAATACAAGTTTTAAGGTTCAAATTGGCCAATTAGATAATTTGGAATCAAGCGGTGGTGATGATGTTTCATTTCTACTTCAAACTCACGCGGAAGGTCCGCTAGTTTCAATTGCAAAAGGAGCAAGCGGAGGCGAACTTTCCAGAATTGCTCTCGCCATTGAAGTTGTAATCGCCGAAACAGAAAATATTGGAACCTATGTTTTTGATGAAGTTGATGCAGGAGTTGGCGGTAAAGCAGCAATTGAAGTTGGTCGACGATTAAAGCAACTATCGAAAAATGCACAGGTAATAGTTGTAACCCATTTACCCCAAGTAGCTGCTTGGGCAGATTCACATTTTGTTGTTGCAAAAGATGAAAGTGGTTCGGTTTCACAGAGTCAAATAGTTGAAGTTACTGATACATCACGAGTAGAAGAATTGGCACGAATGTTGGCCGGACACGAAACTTCTGAAAACGCTTTAAAACACGCCGCAGAATTACTCGCTGAATCAAAGATTCAGGCTTTTTAGAATATCTGTGATAGGTTAGTAGTCCATGAGCGGTTCTCATGTGACGAAACATTTGTTTGTAACTGGCGGAGTCGCCTCAAGTCTCGGAAAAGGTTTAACGGCCTCTAGTTTGGGTCGATTAATGGTCGCTCGCGGCTTAAAAGTCACGATGCAAAAGCTTGATCCATATCTAAATGTCGATCCAGGAACGATGAACCCATTTCAGCATGGGGAAGTTTTTGTGACTGACGATGGGGCGGAAACTGATTTAGATATCGGCCATTACGAGCGATTTCTGGATCGCAATCTGTCCGGTGAAGCGAATGTAACTACAGGTCAGGTTTATTCAAGAGTTATTGCCCGCGAACGTCGTGGTGAATATTTGGGCGAAACGGTTCAAGTAATTCCACACATAACAAATGAAATTAAGGCCCGAATGTTGGCCGACGATGGACCTGATGTCGACTTAGTTATAACTGAAATCGGTGGCACGGTAGGAGATATTGAATCTCAACCGTTTTTGGAAGCTGCCCGGCAAGTACGTCAGGCTATCGGCCGTGAAAATGTTTTCTATCTA
>JBDKLQ010000020.1:0-17669 GCA_039795555.1 Actinomycetota bacterium | reverse complement strand
TAACTGGCGCTCTTTTAGAATCACATAACATCATTGATTTATTCGCTCTTTTAGAGAAACTGCATCCATCTGCTGCAGTTTGCGGAACTCCAACTGAAATTGCCAAAGAAGTTATCACCGAAGTCGAGGGGCTAAATCGCCGGCGTTATGCCGGTCCGATTGGTTGGGTTGATTCGAATGGTGATGGCGAACAAGGAATTGCTCTTCGATGCGGCCTTATCGATGGCAATTCGATTACGGCTTTTGCTGGCTGCGGAATTGTTTCCGGTTCTGACGCTGATCGAGAAATTAAAGAAAGTGATGCAAAATTTCAAGCAATTAAGCAGGCGTTAACTTTTTAATTAATTCCGCATTATTTTTTCGATCAGGCATTTGGCAGATTGCAATTTTTAAACCAGGACCAGAATTGATAAAAGTTTTAAGATCAGAATATTTAGTTATTTCGCTAGTTTCTATCCCAAAACTTTTTGCTATTGAAATCAAATCTCGATTGTGTGGCGTGCCAAAAATTCTTTCAAAATCAGGCACATTTGCTTGAGGTAGCGTGCTAAAAATTCCACCGCCATTGTTATTTAAAACAATGAGTTTTAGGTTAACTGGCTCTTGATTTACTAAGCCGGTCAGATCATGTAAAAACGCCAAGTCTCCGATTACGGCGTATGTTTTTTCACGTTTAATTGCGATTCCCAGCGCCGTTGAAATATTTCCATCTATCCCGGCTAAACCTCGATTGGCAAAAGTTTCGATGCCAGATCTTGGTGTTGCAAAGCTTTCAATATCTCTAATTGGACGCGAAGAAGAGATAAAGAGCGTAGACCCGCTCTCTAAATTTTCACCCAAAAATTTGGCTACACCGGGTTCGGACCATTCCTGATGGCTGGAAATTAATTCTGCAGCTCGCGTAGATAAATTTTCTTGCCATTTTTCAGCGCTTCCCACAATTTTTGGAATTGAAAAAAATATCTTTGTGGCAGTCCGATTCAAATCTATGTTTTCGACGCGAGGATCTATTACGTAATTTTCCTTCGCGCTAGCAATTAATTTATTTGTAGTTCTCGATAAAGTAGTTCTACCAACCACAAAAACCCAATCAACGTCTAATTGGTTAGCAAAGAGCGCAGCATGAGGAATTGCATCCTTAAATGAAAGTGGGTCTTCGGCAACGATCGGCACCGCCAAATTTCGCGCAAAATCTGAAATTGCAGCGACGCCAAAACCTGCCCGATCATGACCAATTATCAAAACACCTTTCCCGTTGGGTACCTTAAATTCTTCTGACTTTGCTTCGGTTGTTAAATTGTTCGCTTTTGAAATATTTGCCAGCCAGTTCGAAGAATCATTAGGAATTAATGGCTCATCAAATTGCACATTGAGATGTACGGGACCAGTTTCAGCAAGTGCGCTACTTAAATCAATACTCGGCGAAACTGCTTCAATAAATCGCCCGCAATTAAAAAGTTCGACTTGATTAGTAGTTTGATTTGCTCCAGTTTTACGTAATCGTTCCGGCCGATCTGCTGTGATTACTAAAAGTGGTAAATCTGAATGAAAGCTTTCTAAGAAAGCTGGATAATAATTAGCTGCAGCAGTTCCGCTAGTGCATACAACTGCAGTCCGATTTTTAGTTGCTTTAGTCATGCCGAGCGCAAAAAATCCTGCGGTGCGTTCATCAATTCGGACATGTAAATCTATAAATCCGCGATTGGCAGCTTCAGTTAGTGCAATAGATAATGGCGCGTTTCTGGAACCAGGCGAGAGCACAACATCTTTAATGCCATGAGAAATTAATTGACGGACAATATTTCGCGCAAGCTCGGTGCTAATCATGCCGACCACTTCCACCCCGCTCGTTCTCCCGCAGCGAAGGTATTACGAATTCGTTCTCGCCACCAATCTAAGCGTGGCAAATAATTAATACCGCTAGGAACAACGTCAGAAACTCTAATGAATCCATTATTAATTGGATGGGTGCCTAAATCTTCTTTTAATAACGCTCCGGTAGCCAAACCAGCTGGTTTGGTGATATTTAATATCGAAGCCAATTTCAATCCATGGGTTATGCCGACTGCAGATTCAAAGGCGCTAGAAACTACTACTGGTAATTTGTGATGCTCGGCCAATTGAATTGAACGATTTATGCCACCGAGTGGCGCAACTTTTAACATCAAGATGTCGACGGCACCCGTTAAATCAATTGCAAATGGATCACCTGCTTTGCGCAATATTTCATCGCCAACGATTGGAATATCTAGTTCTAGTGCGCGCAATTCTTCGATTGTCGAACATGGTTGCTCAACGTATTCGATATTGAAGGCATTTGTAATTTCTGAAAGGTTTTCTTTGGCTTCACGCAAAGTCCAGGCTCCGTTTATATCTAATCTGATGTTTTCAAAATTGGCAGCCTTTGCCCAGCTAATTCTGGCTAAATCCGATTCTAAATTGCTACCGACTTTTATTTTTACCGTTTTGCATCCGGGATACCAGCTCAATATTTCGCGAGCTGTATTTTCGTCAGTTACTTCTGGCAAAGTTGCGTTGACTTCAATCTCGGTAAGTTTTAATGCTGGTAATTCGGAATAAGCAGCTTCGATTGCGCTATCTAGCCACGGAATTGATTCAACTTCACCATATTCTAAAAACGGCGAAAATTCACCATACCCCTTAGGTCCTTTAATTATTGCGACTTCGCGAGTATTAATTCCGCGAAAATTAGTTCTAGTTGATAGCGAAAAAACTTGCACTGAGGCAAGTAGTTCTTCAATCATGTCAATTCATTTAATTTAGTTAAGGACGCTTCGGATATTTATCAAAGTTTGGTGGCCGCTTCTCTTTGTATGCATCGCGACCTTCTTGACCTTCTTCGGTCATGTAAAACAATAATGTGGCATCGCCAGCTAATTGCTGAACGCCAGCTAAACCATCATCGGCCGCATTTAGCCCAGCTTTGAGTAAGCGAAGTGCCATCGGCGAATTGCGCAATATTTCGCGGGCCCAGGAAACTGTCTCGGCTTCGAGCTCTGTAATTGGTACAACGGTATTTACCAATCCCATATTTAGCGCTTCGGTTGCATCATATTGTCGCGTCATGAACCAAATTTCCCGTGCTTTCTTTTGACCAACATGTGCTGCCAATAATCCAGCGCCATAGCCACCATCGAACGATCCAACCATCGGACCGGTTTGGCCAAACTTTGCATTTTCGGCAGCAATTGTTAAATCACAAACCACATGTAACACATGTCCGCCGCCAATTGCCCAACCGGCAACCATGGCAATAACCGGTTTCGGTAAGCGACGAATTTGAATCTGTAAATCTAAAACATTTAATCGGCCAATTCCTTTTGCCGCTAATTTGTCATCACCTAAATAACCATCGTCGCCACGAACATTAATGTCACCACCAGAACAGAAAGCTTCTTCGCCTGCGCCAGTCAGAATTACCACTCCAACAGATTCATCGTCGCGAGCTAGATCAAAAGCTCCTTTTAATTCAATAATTGTTTGTGGCCGAAATGCATTTCGAACTTCTGGACGATTTATTGTTATTTTTGCAATTCCGTCACCAGTTTCATAAACGATATCGGTGAAGCCAAAATCACCACGGATCCATTTTGGAATAGTGCGAGCGCCAAAGTCGCGCTTGATTGGCTTGCTCATGGCTCCCCTTTTTTGGTTTCGTTACTAGCTCTATCTGGCTATAGCCTACGCAAGAGATGGAACCTCGCAAATTGCTCCGCATCCAATCCACATGGAATGTGGCCGAAGTTATGAATCATTTGGATGGCGCGCTGTCAGGCTCCGGTCCCGCGGTCAGCTTTGGAAATGTCGAAATCGATTTAGTACCGGAAAATACTGCAGTTGTTGTTGCAACAAGTGGCTCAACCGGAAAAGCAAAAGCAGTGGCGTTGAGTTCCAGCGCATTAATTACTAGTGCCAAATTAAGTAACGACTATGTCGCAGCGAAACCTGGTGAAGTTTGGTCACTCTTAGTGTCGCCAAATCACGCTGCCGGAATAAATGTATTAGTGCGATCTCTAGAACTTGGTACCAAACCAATTACTGATCCAAATTTAAAAGCTGATTTCACAGCCATTGTGGCAACTCAGTTGTATCGAGCATTAAATGGTGACGAAGTTCTGTTAGATCATTTATTGAATACAAAAGCAGTATTAGTCGGCGGTAGTGCCATCGCTGAAGATTTATTAACTAAAGGTCGCGAAAGCGGAATTAATCTAATTACAACTTATGGCATGACCGAAACTTCAGGCGGATGTGTGTATAACGGGAAAGCGCTGCCCGGAGTTGAAATCCGAATTGGCAAAACGATTGAAATCAAAACTCCCACTTTGGCATCGACCTATCTTGAAAATGAAGAACTTTGGGAGCAGAAACTGAACGCCGGCTTCTTTGTCACCGAAGACTTGGGCAGACTTGATGGAGATTTACTAACTGTTATCGGTCGAATCGATGATGTGATTATTAGCGGCGGGAAAAATATTTCACTTAGTGAAATTGAAAATTTTCTACCGTTTGAGGTGGCGGCATTCTCAATCGCCGATCCAGAATGGGGCGATACCTTAAATCTGGCAATTGTTGGCGAATTTAGTGAAAGTAAAATTCAAAACCTGCTTCAAAGTAATTTTGGGGTTAAAGCAAAGCGAATTATTAAAGTTAATGAATTACCCAAATCAGCCCTAGGTAAAATTGATCGTGGCGCGCTAGCAAGTAAGGTGAAGAAATGAAAAATTGGATTGAAGGTGCTAGACCACGAACTCTGCCAGCCGCAATTGCTCCAGTCGCGGTTGGTACAGCAATGGCAAATACCAAAATCGAAATAGTTAATTTATTACTTGCTGCCACAGTAGGGCTAGCGCTCCAAATTGGCGTTAATTACGCCAACGACTATTCCGATGGAATTCGGGGAACAGATTCAAATCGAGTTGGTCCAAAGCGATTGGTTGCAAGTGGTGCCGTCCCAGCCAAGTCGGTAAAAGCTGCAGCGCTCTTTGCCTTTGCGATAGCTGCAATTAGTGGCACTTTTTTATCTTTGAGAACCAATCCATATTTAATTGTGATCGGAATTTTCGCAATCATTGCCGCTTGGCGTTATACCGGGGGCAAAAATCCCTACGGTTATATGGGCCTAGGTGAAGTATTTGTATTTATTTTCTTTGGTTTAGTTGCAACTGTCGGAAGCTATTATGTTCAAAATCCAAATCTAAATCTAAAAATATTTCTAGCTGCAACTGCTTGTGGGTTGACTGCCTGCTCGCTTTTGATGATTAATAACATCCGAGATTTAGCCAATGATGCAAAAATCGGTAAAAATACTTTGGCAGTGAAGCTGGGTGAAACTTTGGCTCGTGCTGTTTATAGCGGGTTCTTGTTTTTTGCAGTATTAATTTCGACGCCTATTAGTTGGATTACTCTATTTGCCTTGCCGTTAGCCTCATCACTAAGTAAAGAAGTTTCAACTAAAAAAAGTGCGGAATTAATCGCAACACTAGGGAAAACTGGGCGCTATCAACTATTACTAGCGCTATTAATAATAATTGGGGCTAAAATTTAACTATGGTCCGAGTACTCATACCAATACTTGTAATCGCGATTACCATCTATGCATTAATTGATTGCGCTCGAAATCCAGAACCGCGGAATTTGCCTAAGTGGGGTTGGATTTTGTTAATTGTTTTGATTACACCAATCGGGGCGATTGCATATTTAATTGCTGGTCGGACAAATCGTGGACCGAACTCTGGTGGTAAGAAGCGAATTATTCCGCCCGACGATAATCCTGATTTCTTACGAAAATTGTAATTTGATTACAAACCGGAGTAAGTGTGCTTTCCGGTTCCCCAAACATTTACCCAAACATAATTAAATAAGAAGGTAGAGCCGGCGATTAAACAGAGCCAAGCTGCTTTTCTTCCTTTCCAACCGACCGTTACCCGCGCATGTAAATAAGCGGCATAACCAACCCAAGTTATAAATGCCCAAGTCTCTTTTGGATCCCAACCCCAGTAACGACCCCAAGCACTTTCAGCCCAGATTGCACCGGCGATGACTGCAAAAGTCCAAAGTGGAAATACAAATGCAATTAATCGATATGAAAGTAAATCTAAAACATCTAAGCTCGGAATTTTTGCGGCCCAAGCTGGTCGATTATCGCCATACTTTTCTAAAATTAAATAAGTTGCCGCAATTACATTTGCAAGTAAGAAAACACCGCCACAGATAATTGCTGCTGAAACGTGAATTACTAACCAAGTCGATTTAAGTGCTGGAACTAGTGGTGCAGTTGGTCGATAAAGCAGTGTGATTGCGGTACCAAGAACTATTAGGACCGAAAAAGTTACGAAAATACCGAGCCAACGTAAATCATATTTTCGAAGCGTAAATAAATAAGCCAAGGCAAAAGCAAATGCGCCGGTGATTGAAAATTCATACATATTGCTCCATGGAACGCGGCCAGCTGACATTCCGCGGGCAAGAATTGCCACAAAAATTACGGCAGTTCCCAAAATAGTAAGCGCTGTAGCAATCCGAGTTGCTTTTTCACCTTTGGTTGATTTCCAAGCAAGTGCAAATGCATTTGTAAAAAACGCCAGGGCAAAAATAAACATGCTGGAGTAAATCGCGTAATTTGAAAAGTAAGCCCAAGAGTTCTTACTCAATTAAGTTTCCTCGCAATTTCCAATATTTCGTTCTCTAAACCAGGTGCTGCGTTTTTTGCTAAGCCGGCAATTTCCAACTTATTTCCTGCCACTTCTTTGATCCAAATTCGTCGCTGGCGCGCAAATAACGATGCTAATAATCCTAGAATTGCGAATAATGCGCCAATCAGCGCAAGCAACTTCCCAGGATCTTTTACGATTTGTAAGTTAACCCACGGCACATAACCTTCAAATGTGATTGAACCCTCTTCGAATGAATAAGTTTGGCCAACCTTCAATGATTCCAAACCAATTTGAAATAGCTTCTTGGTATCAATTTTGTAAATGGATTGTGGAGTACCACTATCTAGTCCTAAATCACCTCGGTATGCCGCAACAAATAACCGTGGATCCAGCGCTTCAGGATAGCTCGAACTTGCCGGTTGCCCTTTTGACTGATCAATAGTTGGAAAAAATTGTGAAACAAAGCCAAGTTGTGGCTCCATATCCGGAACTTTAATCGCGCCATTTGAGGAAAGATTTCCATCTTGCGGTAAAAAAGGAATCGGTCCTTGCAATCTAATTTTTCCAGTTCGATCACGAACAGTGACAATTGGGGAGTAACCATTCGCTTGTAAATAAATTGAAGTGTCACCATATTTTAATGGTGAATTTACTTTAATGATTTTTTCTATTGCTTTGCTTTTAGGGTTTGGTGCCGTTAGTACTGTTAATGTGTAGTCAAGAGGTTGGTTAGTGCTCGGGTTGTACTTAGCAACAAAGTTAGTTGGTTTAATTAAAAATGGCGACAGGTCACTTGGATTAGTAAGTTTTCCAAAGTTGATTGAATCATAACTAGTTGGAGTATTTGTAAAACGTTCACCGATATTCACAATTGCATCCCCGCGCATTCCAAATAACGAACTAAAGCTGATACCGAGCAAAATTAGAATTAACGATAAATGAAAAAATAAATTTCCAGTTTCGCGCAAATAACCTTTTTCGGCTGAAATCCAATTTGCTTCGCGGCGAATTCGAAAACGATCTTTTCGCAAAATAGTTTCGGCGCTTGAAAGAGTTCCGGAAATTTCCTGGAAGTACTCCATTTTTTCCAAACGACTTGGCGCGGCTGGGGGTTGCGCCATCGTAGTACGCGCGTGCTCAATCGTCCTTGGAAGCACGCACCCGATTAATGAGATAAAAAGTAGAATATAAATCGCACTAAACCAGGGTGATCCGTAAACATCGAATAAATGCAGTTGATCGTAGAGCTTGGCCCGACCTGGGTTATTGGTAAAAAATTCTTGAACTTTGATTGGTGAGCTAGTCCGTTGCGGCACCAAAGAACCCGGGATTGCAGCTAAACCAAGTAAGAGTAATAAAAATAGTGCGGTGCGCATACTCGTTAGTTGGCGCCAAACATAGCGAAGTGCAAAAATCATTAAATCACCGGAATGAATCCGCTAATTACCGAACGTAATGAATTCATTAAGAAATTCCAAATACCGGTCACTTGGAAAACGCCAATGACTATTAATGCAATTCCCCCAATGCGACTTATTAGTTCACCACGAACTAGTAACCAAGTGCGAACCACTTTGGCGCGTTCTAAAAAGATTGCAAATAAAATAAATGGAGCTCCAAGTCCAATGCAATAGCCGAGTGACAAAACCGCACCACGATTAGCGCTAGCGCTTTCAAAAGCCAGAGTTTCAACGGCGGCAAGTGTCGGACCGATGCAAGGTGTCCAACCAATTCCAAATAAAAATCCCAAAATTGGTGCGCTTAATAGCCCGGCATTAGTCGTTGCTTTTAATTTAAATGTTGGCACAAATGGAATCCGTCCCATAAAAATCAAACCCATCAAAATAGTAAATCCGCCGAGGATTCGAGTAAGAAGTTCTTCATTTGCCAAAACTTTGGCACCGATGCCACCAAATGCGGCGCCATATAAAACAAAGAGAGTTGAGAAACCGAGTACAAATAGGATCGATCCCAAAATTCGTCGATTTGAAGTTCCGGCGGCATAACTTAAATAGCCTGGAACTAAGGGCAAAACACAAGGGCTGGCAAAGCTAATCAAGCCCGCTAAAAAGGCAACTGGAAGTGCCACCAACAAATTAGCGTCAAAAATTAAATCAACCATTAGCAGTCTCGATTAATTTAGTTAGTTTGGCAACGGTAACTTGCCCACTAATGCTGCCAACAACTTTCCCGTCTTTACCGATCACAATTGTTGAAGGAATAGCATTTGCTGGCGCAACATTTCTAAATTGAACTAACAAAGTGTCGTCAACGATTGTTGGATATTTAATTTTGAACCGCTCAACGAAGGCTTTGGCGGTAGCTTCGTTGTCGCGCGTTAAAATTCCAACAAAGGCAACATCAGGATATTTTTCAGATAAAGCGACCAGGGTCGGCGCTTCAGCGCGACAAGGCGAACACCAAGAAGCCCAAACATTAACTACTGCCGCTTTTCCGGCTGGTAATTCAAAACTTTCACCGGTTAAAGTTGGACCAGATAATTTTATTTCTACATTATTTTGACTGCCGCCACATGAAGTTAGCAATAATGCGATTAATAAAAAGGAGAATTTTTTCATTTTTTCGGCAATAAATGTTTTGCCGGTTCGGTGTAATTGATACCGGAAATCATTCCTTCGTCATCAAAATTTATTGTAGTAACTGAAGCAAGTGAACATTCACGTTTTCGTGGATCGTGTAAAAACTTGCGTCCTTCAATCGCACTTCGAAGAATCCAAATTGGCAGTTGGTGCGAAACGATAATTGCATCTTTATCGCCAGCTGCTTTCTTTGCATCAAAAACTGCCGCGAGCATTCGATTTACTTGGTCGACATATGGTTCGCCCCATGACGGTTGCCATGGATTCCATAAATGGCGCCAGGTCCAAGGTCGTTTAATCAAACTAAATCCAACATCAATTGGATGTCCCTCAAATACATTTCGCGCTTCGATTAATCTCTCATCGGTTGTAATTGGAATTCCATTTATTACCGAAATTGGTGTTGCAGTTTCTTGTGCGCGTTGAAGTGGTGAAACATGAAGTGCACCAATATTTACCGATTTGGACCATTCGCCTAAAACCTCTGCCATTTGCTGTCCGCGTTTAGACAAACTCCACCCAGGTTGGCGCCCATAAAGAATTTTTTTGGGATTTTCGACCTCACCATGCCTGATCACATGAACTCGTTGTCCCATTGGTCAATCATAAAGCCATTAACCTAAGGCAATGTCTTCGTCGAGCGCTGCCTTCTTTGATCTCGACAATACAATGATTCGTGGCTCATCACTTTATTTTCTAGGTCGCGGGATGTATCACCGTGGTTATTTTTCAAAGGCAGATATTTCAAAATTCGTAGTGGCAAACGTGAGATTCAGATTAACGGGAACTGAGAAGCCAGAAGTTATTGAACGATTTAAAAGAGCGGCTCAAGATTTTATTGGTGGCCACGCAGTTACTGATATCCATAAGTTGGGTGAAGAAATTTACGAGGAATATATTTCACCGGCACTCGTGCAAAAAACTATTGATATTGCTAAATCTCATTTGAATCAAGGACGCGAAGTTTGGTTGGTCTCGGCAGCCCCGGAAGATTTAGGAAAAATTATTGCTCGCAAACTTGGATTCACGGGAGCAATTGGCAGTAAAGCTGAAATTGTTAATGAAACTTACACAGGTAATTTGGATGGTCCGATTCTTCATGGACAGGCAAAGGCAAATGCAGTTTTTGAATTGGTCAAAGAGCGCAATATAGATATCAAAAATTGCTATGCCTATACCGATAGTGCAAATGATCTCCCGCTTTTGGAATCAGTTGGTTATCCAAATGCAATAAATCCTGATGCAAAACTGCGAATTCGCGCTCTGGTTGAAGAGTGGCCAATTCATGATTTCCGTCGATTTAGATTCATAAACCGAATGCTTGGTCCAATAGTTAGCCGAGTGGTCGCAGTCGGCGCATATTTAGCGCCAAGGGGTCGGAAAAAACCCGAGTAAAGTAGGCCAGTTATGGCTTTTAGAACTTTTGCCGATTATTTGCGCGGTCTCGATGATGGTTCTTTGGCGCGCATTTTTAAATTGCGCCCCGACTTGATCTCGCCGACGCCGCCAGACTTTGCTTCGTTAGCAGTTCGGGCCACCTCAGCTCCTAGTTTGGCGCGAGCAATTGATTCTCTGACTGCTTTTGAACTTCAAGTGCTTGAAGCTGCGCTCGTAATTCCTGAACCATTTTCAGCTAAAGATTTAGAAACCGTAACTGATCCCGCGGCGAGATTTGCTTTTGGGAAATTAATTGATTTAGCGCTGGTTTATGGCGACACTAAAAGTGCGCAGATTCCAACGCAAGTTCGCGAAGTAATGGGTCCAGAAATTGCTGGATTGGGTCCAGTTGCAACTGGTAAATACGATTTAAAGAAAATTGCGAAAGCACCTGAAGCTGCAACCCAAGTTTTAAATCGATTGATGTGGGGACCGCCGCGAGGCAGCGTCAGTGACATTAAAAAACCAGGTCCTGGAATCGAATGGTTATTAAATGAAAATTTAATTGCCCCAGTTGATAGCAAACATGTAGTTTTGCCGCGCGAAGTTGCCCTGTTCTTGCGCGGTGGCAAAGTACACAAAGAATTGAAATTATCGGCACCAGAATTAACTGGTAAAAAATGGAAGCAAATTGAAATTGATCAAGCAGCAATCGCAAATATTTCTAATTTGCTTCGATGGGTGGAAGAGCTTTTAAATTTCTGGGGCGAAGAAGCGCCCAAAGCGCTTCGGGCGGGTGGATTAGGTATCAGAGATTTAAAAGATGTCAGTAGCCACCTGGGAGTTGATGAAGGTTGCGCCGCTTTCGTTGTTGAACTTGCCTATCTTTCTGGTTTAGTCGCAGTCGATGCTGATGAAACTATTGCACCAACAAATAATTTTGATCTTTGGTTAACTCAAGATTTCGAAAGTAAATGGCGGGGCTTAGTTTCACTTTGGCGATTGACTTCACGCGTTAGTGGATTGGTTGGACGTGGCGACAACAAATCAATAGCTGCACTTGGCCCGGAGTTAGATCGGGTTTCCGCTGCAACCATCCGAAATCGGGTGCTATCGGAATTACCAAAAGAGATAGCACCAACTCTTGAGTCATTGATTGAACGAATTAAATGGTTATCGCCATTACGTCGTGGCAGTTCAATTCGAGAAGATTTAGTTACTTGGACCATGCAAGAGTGTGAATGGTTAGGAATTACTGGTTTAGGTGCGCTCTCATCCTTTGGAAGTGCGCTTTTGGATGACGCGGAAGAACTGGGGATTAACGCTGCACTACCAACTCCGATTGATCACATCATGATCCAAAGTGATCAAACGGCAATTGCACCTGGGCCGCTACAACATGATTTGGCGTTAGAAATGAGTTCGGTCGCCGATATCGAAAGCCGCGGTAGCGCAACGGTTTACCGATTCACTGAAAAATCGATTCGGCGCGGATTAGATCACGGTAAAACTAGCGATGAAATTTTGAAATTCTTGAAAAAGATTTCTAAAACACCAATCCCACAACCACTTGAATATTTAATTACCGATACTTCGCGCAAACATGGTCAGCTTCGTGTTGGTGCGATAAGTTCTTATTTGCGTTGTGAAGATCCAGCGATGGTGGCGCAAATAATTTCTGATAAGAAATTACAAAACTTAGATTTTCGCCAAATTGCGCCAACTGTAATTGTTTCTGATTACGGCTTAGATGAAGTTCTAGAAGTTCTACGAACCAACGGATATTTACCTGCTGCCGAATCTGCGCAAGGAATCTTACTTTCGGGTGCGCATAACAAACGAGTACTAAATCGCCCGAAACCACCAAAGATTGTCGGTGAAATCGAACCACCAACAGATGCCGCTGTCGAAGTTGCGATTCGCTCGATTCAAGTTGGTGAAAAATCTACTGCGAGGCAAAATGAATTGCGAAAAGTTGATGTCCCCCGAACTACTGCTAATGAAACTTTGGAATTAATCAACGCAAATTTAAAGAAGACACTTTCGATTGGTTATGCGGACAATAATGGGGGAGTTTCTCATCGAATTATTGATCCAGTTCAAATTTCATTAGGTGCGCTAATTGCACGGGATCACAGCACTGGTGAATTACAAACCTTCAAAATTGCGCGTATAACTGGTGTGGCTCCGCTGTGATGAATAAAAGTGGCAGAATTGACCCTATGTTGTCAGCGTTAGAAACCTTAGTTCGCGCTGAGTCGCCTTCTGATGATTTGGCTGCTTGCCGAAAAGTAGTCGCGCTAGCAAATGAGATTGCAAAAAAAGAATTAGGAAAACCTGCTGAAATTAAAGAGGTAAACGGCCGCCCAGTTTTTTGGTGGGGTGCCCAAAAACCTAAGGTTGTATTACTTGCCCATTTAGATACGGTTTGGCCAATCGGAAGTTACTCACCTATTTGGGAAATTAATGGTGATGTCCTTCGCGGCCCTGGCACCTTCGATATGAAAGCTGGCTTTATTCAAGCGCTATTTGCGTTAAAGGGGATTGAAGGTGATGTAGCGCTAATTGCAACTACTGATGAAGAAATTGGAAGCCAAACTTCGCGCGAAATGATTATGGAAGTTTCAAAAAATGCTGATGCGGTTCTGGTTTTGGAAGCGAGTTTGGATGGCAAAGTAAAAACCGGGCGAAAAGGAACTTCGATGTATCAAATCAAAGTTCACGGCCGCGCTGCTCACGCCGGATTAGAACCTGAAAAAGGAGTAAATGCCAGCGTCGAAATTGCCCACCAAGTTCTACAACTTTCAAAATTAGAAGATCCAACGCATGGCACAACGGTGGTGCCAACTTTGATGCTTAGCGGAACTTCGACCAATACTGTGCCTGAGCTTGCCGTAATAGATATTGATGCCCGCTCGTTCCACATTTCTGAATTAGAACGCGTTGACAAAGCAATCAAATCCTTGAAAGCAAACCATCCAGAAGCCACGTTAGAAATCACTGGCGGATTAAATCGACCACCGCTACAACCTTCAGCAACTAAAGAACTTTATGAAATTGCCAAAGCCGTTGCGAAGCGAATTGGGCTTGGCGAATTGGGCGCGGCAGAAGTCGGTGGAGCAAGTGATGGAAATTTTGCGGCGGCAGCAGGCGCCAAAGTTTTAGATGGACTGGGCGCAGTTGGTGGTGGCGCTCACGCGGCAACGGAATGGGTCAGCGTTAAATCAATTGCAGAACGAAGTAAATTTCTACATGAATTAGTAAAAGAGTTGATGAAATGAGCGACGGCCCATTAATCGTCCAAAGCGACAAAACACTTTTACTCGATGTAGATCATCCGCTTTCAACTGAATGCCGTCGCGCAATTGCGCCTTTTGCCGAATTAGAACGTTCGCCAGAACATATTCATACCTACCGCTTAACAAATCTAGGTTTATGGAATGCGCGTGCAGCGGGCCATGATGCCGAAGGTGTCATCGATACTTTAATTAAATACAGCAGGTATGCCGTACCAAACTCACTGCTTCTAGATGTTGCCGAAACGATGTCGCGCTACGGCCGGTTGCGACTCGAGATGAATCCAATTCATGGCTTAGTTCTAGTTACAACTGATTCTGCAGTTTTAGAAGAAGTTATCCGCGCCAAAAAGATTGCCCCGCTACTTGGTGCTCGAATTGATAACGAAACCATTGCAGTACATCCATCACAACGTGGCCAAATTAAACAATCACTACTTCGGTTAGGTTGGCCAGCAGAAGATTTTGCAGGTTATGTCGACGGCCAAGCGCATCCAATTGATTTAAACCAAGATGGCTGGAAAATTCGCAGCTATCAAGAATTAGCAGCCGAAGGTTTTTGGCATGGCGGTTCTGGCGTTGTAGTTCTGCCATGTGGCGCTGGAAAAACTATAGTGGGCGCTGCAGCAATGTCGCATGCAAAAGCAACCACTTTAATTTTGGTAACAAATACCGTAGCTGCGAGACAATGGCGGGAAGAATTACTTCGGCGCACTTCTTTGAATGAAGACGAAATTGGCGAATATTCTGGTTCGAAAAAAGAGATTCGCCCAGTAACAATTGCAACGTATCAAGTTATGACCAAGAAAAAAAATGGCGTTTACGCGCATTTAGATCTATTTGATTCCTATGACTGGGGCTTAATCATTTACGACGAAGTACATTTATTACCAGCGCCAATTTTCCGCTTCACGGCTGATATTCAATCAAAGCGTCGCCTTGGCTTAACTGCAACATTGGTGCGCGAAGATGGCATGGAAGGCGAAGTATTTTCATTAATTGGTCCTAAAAGATTTGATGTTCCGTGGAAAGAAATTGAAGCTCAGGGTTACATCGCGCCAGCAGAATGTATTGAAGTTCGAGTAACTTTAACCGAAAATGAACGGTTGGCTTACGCCACAGCTGAACAAGAAGAGAAATATCGCAAGGGTGCTACTACCAAAACTAAATCAAAAGTTGTAGAACAGATTGCAATGCATCATCAAGACGATCAAGTTTTGGTGATTGGCCAATATTTGGATCAGTTAGATGAGTTAAGCGCTTTGTTAAAAGCGCCAGTAATCAAAGGTGAAACCCCAATCGCCGAACGGGAAATGCTGTTTAATAAATTCCGAAGTGGCGAAATTAAGTGTCTCGTGGTTTCCAAAGTTGCTAACTTTTCAATTGATTTACCTGATGCCACAATTGCAATTCAAGTTTCGGGCGCATTTGGTTCGCGCCAAGAAGAAGCGCAACGTTTGGGAAGAATTTTGCGCCCGAAATCAGATGGCCGCGGAGCTCGGTTTTACTCGGTTGTCTCGCGCGATACCTTGGATCAAGATTATGCGCAGAATCGTCAGCGCTTCTTGGCGGAACAAGGTTATGCCTACAAAATTATTGATGCCGACGATATTTTTCAAGGTAAGTTTTAAACTTATCTAAATCAATCGAAAAGTGGTCAACATAGTGCCCATTAATTTTTGTCACTGGAATTAATTCGCCAAACTCTTTTTCTAGCTCAGAATTGCCATCAATTAATATTTCTTCCAATTCAAAATTAAGCGAAGCTGTGAGTGGTCTTAATTGTTCTATAACTCGCTCGCATAAATGACAGCCGGAGCGCGAATAGACCGATACTGCCGCTTTTGGATTCACTTGCTTATCATTTCATTTGATAGCGTTGCGGTTGTATGAAGCGCTTAATTCTCCTGTTGGTCTCAACTTTGATCTCGGCGCCAATACTCTCCGCTCCGGCAGAAGCCTTTTTAGTTCGCCCAGCTACAACTTGGGGTTACACCGTAGCTGGTGAAGTTGGTGGCCCAGTTGCTTACGCAACGCCAACCACAGGCGCAAAATTAGAACAGAAGGCGACGTTCGAAGTCACGTACACAAATTTTCCCGATTGGGCGAAAGTTGAAATGCAACGGGCAATTGATGTTTGGGCCGGATATTTTGAAAGTTCAGTTCCAATTCAAGTTGATGCAAGTTGGGGTCGAACCGATCGCGCATCGGTACTTGGTTACGCGCGACCAGGAAGTTACTTCTCAAATTTTGTTGGTGCCCCAGATGCAACATTTTGGTATCCATCGGCGTTAGCTAATGCCCTTGCCGGAAAAGATTTAGACCGTGGCTCCCCAGAAATTGTGATTTCGGTAAATAGTGATGGCGCTTGGAATACTCGTGGCGATGGTGCACCAACAGATCGTGAATATGATTTGGAATCAGTATTTATTCACGAAATTTGTCACGGCCTAGGATTTTTATCAACTAATAATTACAGCTCAAATTACGGACTTGGAACGCTGCAAAATCCAACGCCGTTTGATGCTTTTGTCCAGACACCTGATGGCACCAGAATTTCAGAGCTACCTAGCCCATCACCGGAACTTGGCCGAGCGCTAACAAATTATTTAGTTTGGTCTGGCCCAAAAGGAATTGCCGCAAATAATGGGGTGGCGCCAAAACTTTATTCGCCAAGCAAATATGAATCGGGTTCATCAATAAGTCATTTAGACGAAGCAACCTTTGGAAAAACCGGTGCCGATTCGGTAATGACGCCAAATTTAGATGCCGGCGAAGTTTTTAAAGATCCAGGACCAATTGCGCTGGCAATGATGGAAGATATGCGCACAAAACCACCGGCTGGGATGGCAAAAGTTTTGCCATTGGCGCCGACAAATGCCCGGGCATTAATTAGCGACAAGTCTGCGATCGTAACTTTTGATGCCCCGATAAATGCCCGCGCAGCGCAGGTAACAGGTTATGTAATAAAAAATATTATTTCTGGGGAAGAAACAAACGTAGAAAGTAGCCCGGCAACTGTTCCGAATTTGAAAAATGGTTCAACTTATGGATTTACAGTTGCTGCCAAGAATTCGCTCGGACTTTCCGATTTCGCCACTACTAATACCGTTACGCCGACAAGGGCCTGGAGCGAAACGGTAATTGATCGAAATAGCGATGCTAAAGCTTTAGCAACTACGGTTTTTAAGAAGAATCCCGCCATCGCCTATGTAGATAGCCAAAAACAAATTTTAAAAATCGCGCTATGGAACGGGCGAACTTGGAGTAAAACGGTAATCGAAGATGGCGAAAAAGTTGGATCGGCCCTTTCGGTATGCACCGACAAAAAGCAAATTCATATTTTCTTTACCGACACTGTCAAACGTGATTTGTTCCATGCAACATTTGATGGCAAAAAAGTTGTGGTGGAGACCGTTGATGGCGACGGTCCGGTGGTACAAAGCTATAAAGATTTAGATCGGATTCGAACTGCAAGTAATGTTAGTGTTTCCAACGCGTGTGTAATAACAAAAGAAGGAATCCAAGTTTTTTATCGCGATGAGAGCCAAGGCATCTTGCTCGGCGCAATTAAAACTCCAGGGACTGAGTGGGAGTATGAATTAGTCGATGGCGATCGTAAAACAGATGGTCGCACCGAAGGCGATGTTGGTTTTCATTTAAATGCAATTAATACTGGTGGAAAAACGTATTTAATTTACGATTCAGTAACTTCCGTA
>JBDKLQ010000019.1:0-6879 GCA_039795555.1 Actinomycetota bacterium | reverse complement strand
AAGTTATTTTGTCGCCGACACCGCCAGTTGAATGTTTATCGACTGTTGGGCGATCTAGCATCGACCAATCCATTCGTTCGCCACTATTAATCATGGCATTGGTCCAGCGCGAAATTTCACGCGAATTCATGCCGTTTAACAAAATTGCCATGAGTAGAGCAGACATCTGTTCGTCAGCGACTGCGCCCCGGGTGTAAGCATCTACCACCCAATCGATTTGGTTATCGCTTAATTCATTTCGATCGCGTTTTGCCGCGATAACTTCAACGGCGGCAAATGGTTCGACTGTCATTTGCTTAAACTTAACTTAATCATTTCGTTAAGTAAAGCAGAATCAACTTTCCAGTCGTTTGGCACCTGTACGGTTTTCTTAAGTACTTTATATTCCTTTAATTTGGGCTTTAATTTATTCAAAATTTTGGCATCAAATGGTGCAAGTAAAATATGATTCTTGGCAACCGCTACTCCAAATATATATTTATCACCAGATTTAAGCATTGGCTTATTCCAGGCAAAAGCTAATTCGAGTTTTGGATTCTTGCTTTGGATTGCTTTATAAATTGCTTTAACGGTTTTTTTCTGAGCAGCATCACAATCTTTTAGAAAATCGGTCAAGCTGTTCACGCGCTTTGCGCTTTTGGAACCTCGGGAATACATCACCAAAGCATTAGCATGCTGTTGGCTGAAGCCATGTTCTTCTTTTAAAAAGGCAATCTGTTCTGGATATTTTCGATCTGCAATATCTTTCATGACGCCAAACCAATATTTCATAGGTTGGCCGTGCTTTTTTTCGATTTTTGGAAAAAAGGCTTCGCGATCTGTTGTCATAATTAATTTTTCAAACTAAACGAAGGATAATCATCAGTGGTTAAAACAATTGAGTAGCCATAAACTCTATTCCAAAACCTCACAGTTCCGGTTGTGACATTTCCAGCCCAAGTGGGAAAATTTCCCGTAAATAATATTTGAAACCAAGCACCAATTGTTACGAAAGTGGTCAGAACTAAATAAAAGGCACCTACAACGTAGAGCGGAATTGCCAAGATCCATTTGACTAGCGGAAGCCAGCGATTTAATTTCTTACCACCTTCGACGTCGGGAAAAATAATCGCAACTGTTGGATCGCCTTCAAACGTTGGATACTTGTCGGTTAAAAGTAGAGCGTAAGCAACGGCTCTGGTTCCAAATTCCAAAATTGCATGATTAAAAGCAAGAATCCAACTTGGATAACTCTGGCGGAGCAACAATGAAATAACTACCGGCATGGTAATAGCGACGGTTGAAAATCCCCAATGGCTGAATTGAGTGAAAAGCATTAGAAAAACTGCAACGGGAATTATGAGAAGTGGGCGAAAAAAAGAAGTAGTTCGATCACGATTTTGGTAATCTACTTGGATATGCGTTTCAATTTGTTGGCTCATAAAGCAATCCTAATAGTACTTGGTTTTGCTCTTTGCCTTAATTTTCAAGTCGCCGCAAAAGCCAACCCCGGAAGACCGACAACAAATTATGAGGTCATTTCAAGTAAGTCATTAAGGGCTGATTTACTTAAAGCCAGTAAATTAACGAAACTAACTGGGGTCATTACGCCACCTTTAACCAAACCACGCACGGTTTCAAATTTATATTCAACCCGGTGCCATTTGATGGTATTTGATAATAAGTATGGGGATTGCATTTTTGGCGATAAAAAATCAGAAAAGACGCTCTTTCTATTTGGTGATTCGCATGCAGCTCAATGGTTTCCTGCAATTGAAGATATTGCGAATAAGTACGGCTACAAGTTATATGCACTAACAAAATCAGCTTGTGGTATTTCAACGGTAATACCGAACATGGCCAGACTTGGTGGCAAGCCGTATAAAACTTGTGAAGATGCCCAAAATTTTGTAATTAATAAAATTACCGAAGTGAAACCTGACTTAGTGATTCTAGCTTCAAGATTAATTGATGAAAAAGGACCACGAGGCAAATCTTGGTTTTCCGGCATGACCGAGCAATTAAAGAAAATTAAGACTGCTGCTGACGGCAAGGTAATTTATCTTGGCGACACTCCTTATCCAGGATTTGAAGTTGCTCAATGCTTATTAAATAATCCAAATCAAATTACTAAATGTAATAGTTCGTTGAAATCAGCTAAGCAAAATGATCTCTCTGGACCAGGTGCTAAAGCTGCAGCCAATGCTGGAGTTGTTTACGTCTCGCTAGTGGATTGGTTTTGCAGTAGCAAAAATTGCCCAGCCATATTAAATAACGTTTTACTCTATATTGATTATTCTCACATAACTACCGAGGCGTCAAAAATGTATTCTCCGTTACTTTACAAAGAGCTGGCTAAGTTTCTTTAAGGTTCCAGGCGTATGCTCTCCGTAAGAGAACGGGTTAGCTATGCAGATTAATATTGATAAAAAAACTGGTGTTTTTCTAGCAGTCATCGCAGTTCTTATTGCGGTAATCGTTGGCCAGGCGATGAACAATGGTCGCATTGATATGGGTATGGACCATGGCTCCAATCACTCAAATCATTCAATGGGTATGAATCAAAATAACAAATCAAATTCTGGCTTCACTGGGGCTGATGTGATGTTCTTGCAAATGATGATTCCGCATCACCAGCAGGCGATTGATATATCCAATTTGGCTCTCAAAACTACAAAAGACTCCGAAATAAAATCGCTAGCTCAAACAATTATTAAGGCTCAGTCAGCTGAAATTGTTCAAATGAAAACTTGGTTGAAGAATGCAAATGCATCGACAGAAGTTCCGCACGCTATGGGTCATGGCATGGGCGGGATGTTGGATGATGCTGAATTGTCGGCACTTCAAGCTGCAACCGGAAAAGCATTTGATATTTTGTGGCTCAAAGGAATGATTGCTCATCACGATGGCGCAATTCATATGACGGAAATGATCAGAGACGCTGATAAAACTGAAATCAAAGCTTTTGGTGAAAACATTGTTAAAGATCAATCTGCTCAAATTGAGCAAATGAAAGCAATACTTAAGCGAATTAACGCTTAGAAAAGGCGATCTTTAATTTCTTCATATCCTTCTTGATTACTGAAGCCGCTTTCGGACCCATTCCGTGAAGTTCCAAAAATTTTATTTCAGAAATTTTCTTTAAATCTGAAGTCTTCATCAATTTTGCATCAATTAACGCACGACGAGCCGGAGCCGAAACTCCGAGATTCTTCCAATAAGTATCCAATTTTGAATAACGTGAAAGATCAATTTCACCTCTAGTGACTGCGCAATTTGATTTTGCCATGTCCTCATTTTATCGTTCAAATTGCCCTATCCTTCGGAGATGGATTTAACTACCTGTCTTTGGTTTAATGGAAATGCCCGCGAAGCAGCAAATTTTTACACTCAAATTTTTCCAGATAGCCATTTAGACGATCATTGGATTACACCGGCGGATACTCCTGGAAATTCTCAAGGCGATGAAGTCGTTGTAAATTTCAAAATTTTTGGACAAAACTTCATCGGTTTAAATGGTGGCCCACAATTTCCGCATACTGAGGCTATTTCATTTCAGATTCCTTGTAAGGATCAATCAGAAATCGATAAATATTGGAATTTATTGCTTGCAGATGGTGGCCAAGAAAGCCAGTGTGGTTGGCTAAAAGACAAGTTTGGTGTTTCCTGGCAGGTTACTTCACCTGAAATGATGAATTACTTAGGTGGTCCAGATCAAGCCGGAGCAAAACGAGCAACAGAAGCAATGTTAAAGATGAAGAAAATTGATTTGGCTGGAATGAAACAAGCGTATCTAGATAATTAAGAATTGCTGATATCTTTCGACCATGGCGAGAGTAAATACATATTTAAATTTCATGGGTAATACCGAAGAAGCATTTAATTTTTACAAGAAAGTTTTCGGTACCGGGTTCATAAGCATTACTAGAATGAAAGATATGCCACGCCCCGAGGGGGCTCCTGCTCTTTCGGAATCTGATGCCGATAAAATCATGAATATTCAATTACCTATAACAAATGGGCATGTGCTGATGGCTACAGATGCACTCGAATCTTTGGGCCATAAAGTTCAAATTGGCAACAACGTAACGATTTCGCTGGACTTAGATTCAAAAGAAGAAGCGGAAAGTATTTACAACCAACTTTTAACTAATTCTCCAGAGAACTCCGGTCCCCTGGCTCAAATGCCATGGGGCGCGTTATGGGGTTCATGCCAAGATCAATTCGGCATTCGGTGGATGGTTTCTTGCGTTGCCTAATTTATAACTTACAAACCATTTTTCTTTCGAAAAACTGCAACCAAAGCGTTTGCATGGCCATGGCCCATTTCAAATTTGGTTTTTAAGTGCGCGACTTGTTCCATGTGAGCCAATTTTGAAACTTTTTTGAGCTCTTTCATCCAATGTTCAATTGGCTTTCCATATTTCTTTTCAATTGAAGGGAAATATGAAGCTGGACCAGTAACTTTTTTCTCAGCCATAACGAGAAGTTTAAACAAAAATTGTGGGCGGTGAGGGTTTCGAACCCCCGACATCTTCGGTGTAAACGAAGCGCTCTACCGCTGAGCTAACCACCCAGTGTTGCGGGAATGAATATTACTTAATGGAGTAAATATTCGCTAATTTCCAATAATTACACGCTTAGAGCGATGCGAGCGCTGCCTTGTAGTCGTCTAAATTTCGCTTTTCGCCTAGCGAATTAATTACGGACCAGCGATGAATTCCATTCTTGTCAATTAAGAATGAACCGCGCGTTGCACAGCCGCGATCTTCATTAAAAACGCCAAATTGTTTTGAAACTTTACCGTGTGGCCAGAAATCGCTTAGTACCGGGAATTTATAACCTTCTGCCGCAGCAAAAGCTTTATTTGAATACATTGGATCAGTTGAGATCGAAATAATTTGTACTTGCTCGTTTTGGAAATCTTTTAAATTATCTCTAATTTCACAGAGTTCGCCAGTGCAAATCCCGGAAAACGCGAATGGATAAAACATCACTAAAACGTTCTTGCCGCGGTAAGAGGATAGTTTTGTTAGACCACCTTCAGTATTCGGTAATTCAAAATCAGGTACTTCGGATCCAATTTGTAACGTCATGACACCAATTTATCGTTTGGACTTACGGGGCACAATTCGAGTTGCAGTCCAATCAGTGGCTACGGAAATCGTCGAAGTCTGACTAAGCCCAGCAATATTGGCCGCATCTTGAATCTCACTCGCTTCAACGTGGCCTTTGCGACCAGCTTTTGGAGTTAACACCCAAATTGGTCCGGTCTCGGTTAAATAAGTTAACCCATCCACTAATTCATCAACTAAATCACCATCGTCTTCGCGCCACCAAAGTAAAACAGAATCAACAACTTCGCTGGTTTCACCTTCGATTAATTTCGTGCCAGTTATGTCACAAATCTCTTGTCGTAATTTTTCATCGCAATCAGAAGCGTGGCCGATTTCGAGGATTAGTTGGCCTTTCTCAAATCCCATGCGGGTCGGCATAAGGAGAATTTCACCTAATGAGAAACCTTCGCGCAAGCCCTTAGAGCCATTTAACAGTCAATAAATTAGGAAAGTAGCCCAATTTTGGAGAGGATAGGGCTATGAGCGATAACCATTACTCGCCAGATCAACAGATCGAAAACTTGGTGGACATCGATCCATCCGAAACGGCAGAGTGGCATGCCTCGTTCGACGCCGCACTCAAAAATGCCGGACCGGCTCGGGCAAAATATTTAATGCTCAGCATGTTGCGCCACGCGCACGAAAATAATCTTCCGATTTCGCAATTAAGAAATACCGATTACATCAACACTATTTCTCCTGAAAATGAACCACCATTTCCAGGCGATGAAGACATGGAGCGAAGTATTCGTCGCGCAGTTCGGTGGAATGCGGCAATCATGGTTCATCGCGCACAACGACCAGGAGTTGGCGTTGGCGGACACATTTCCACTTATGCATCATCATCAGCGTTATATGAAGTCGGCTTCAATCATTTTTTCCGCGGAATGGATCATTCAGGCGGTGGCGATCAAATATTTTTCCAAGGCCATGCCAGTCCAGGAATGTATGCCCGCGCATTTGTTGAAGGTCGTTTAACTGAAGATCAAATGGATGGTTTCCGCCAGGAAATTTCACATCCAGGTGGCGGATTATCTTCTTATCCGCATCCACGATTAATGCCGGAGTTTTGGCAATTCCCAACTGTTTCAATGGGTATCGGCCCGATAAATGCAATTTATCAAGCGCGATTTAATAAGTATTTACACAATCGTGGAATCAAAGACACCAGCGATCAGCGCGTTTGGGCCTTCCTTGGCGATGGTGAAATGGATGAAGTTGAATCAACCGGCGCCCTCGGTTTAGCTTCTCGTGAAAATCTAGATAACTTAGTTTTCGTTGTTAACTGCAACCTGCAGCGCCTTGATGGACCAGTACGCGGTAATGGAAAAATTATTCAAGAACTAGAACGCACCTTCGGTGGCGCGGGTTGGAATGTAATCAAAGTTATTTGGGGCCGCGAATGGGATCCATTGTTATTCCAAGATCGCGAAGGCGCTTTAGTAAATTTAATGAACACAACACCTGATGGTGATTTCCAAACTTATAAAACCGAAGATGGTGCATTCGTTCGCGAACATTTCTTCGGCCGCGATCCACGTACCGCAGCAATGGTCGCGGGTTGGACTGATGAACAAATTTGGTCACTCAAGCGCGGTGGCCATGACTATCGCAAGCTTTATGCCGCTTATAAAGCTGCAACTGAATTTAAAGGTGGCCCAACTGTAATTTTGGCAAAGACCATCAAGGGCTGGACACTGGGTTCAAGTTTCGAAGGTCGAAATGCAACTCACCAAATGAAAAAGATGACCGTGGAAGATTTAATTGCATTCCGCGATCGGTT